>JBDTXF010000422.1:0-3492 GCA_040006355.1 Nocardioidaceae bacterium
CTGACCTCTTCCTTATCAGGGAAGCGCTCTAACCGTCTGAGCTATAGGCCCGCGAACCGAGCCCGGCCGTGGAGGCCGGGCCGACGGCAGAGATTACCGCACCGTGGGTGCGCCGCCCAAACCGGACGGACCCCTGGCATGGGTGGGGTCGAGGGTCAGCGCTCGTCCTCGGCCAGCGTGACCTCGACGCCACCGAGCAGTGCCGCGGCGAGGTTGTAGAGGAACGCCCCGAGCGTCGAGATCGCGGTGATCAGCACCACGTCGACGACGGCCACGATCATCGTGAACCCGAGGACCCGGCTGGTGCCGACGTAGTTCTGGATGTCGAAGGTCTGCGTGGTGTCCCCACCGATCACGTCGGCGACCGTCTTGTTGATCGAGTCCCAGACGCCGGCCGCGCTCAGCACCGACATCACCACGGCGACCGCGACCACGGTGACGATGCCGAAGGCGATCGAGAGCAGGAACGCGGTCTTCATCACCGACCATGGGTCGAGGTGCACCAGGCGGAGCCTGGCCCGGCGAGTGCCCCGCGGCCGGGGGGACGCTTTGGGCGTGGTGCTGGTCGTGGAGCCACCGCGACCGGGGGTGATCGGGGTGCTGGCACGGCTCGCGCTGTCAGAGGCGGGCGAGCTCTTCGAAGCGCCCGACGGCACTGCGGTGCCGGCTTCGGCGACCGCCGAGGAGACGCGCTCGCTGATCGGTCGGGTGCCGCCGGCGGGGTCCTCGGCGCCGGCGGCCATGTCGGCCCTCGGGCGCCCGGACAGCGGTCGTCGTGGTGCCAGCGGCGTGTCATCGGCACGTCGGTCGGCCATCAGGACTCCTCGTCGTCTGTGTCGTCGTCTGTGCGGGCCTCGCCCGGAAGCTCCTCGGCCGAGGATTCGTCGATTGTCGCACCTGGAACCTGAACGTCCACCCCGTCTTCGTCGGCGGCCGCACCAGCTGCCTCGACCGCCTCGTCGACCGCTTCCTCGATCTCCGGCGCCCGCTCCACGCTGCGCGCCACCACGGCGACGCTGTCGCTGCCACGGACCCCGACGAACCGGACTCCCATGGTGTCGCGACCGGTCGGCCGGAGGTTCTCATCGATCGCGCTGCGGGTGACCTGGCCGGACTGCTTGATGGCCAGCACCTCATCGCCCTCGACGACGATGAAGGCGCCGACCAGGCTCCCGCGGTCGTCGTCCTGCTTCATCGCCTTGATCCCGATGCCGCCGCGGGACTGCAGCCTGTACTGCGAGATGCGGGTCCGCTTGGCGAAGCCGCCGTCGGTGATCGTGAAGACGTACTGCTCGACCACGTCCGACAGGTCACCGTCGGCCGTCGACTCACCGGCGGACTGGGCGGCCGACTCGGCAGCCTCCTCCGCGGCGACCTGGGCGGCCCGGATCACCGACATCGAGAGCATCTGGTCGCCGTCGCGGAACTTCATTCCGGTCACGCCGGACGTGGCGCGGCCCATCGGCCGCAGCTGTCCGTCGTCGGCGCGGAACCGGATCGCCTGGCCCTTGCGGGAGACCAGCAGGATGTCGTCTTGCGCGTCGACCAGCTCGGCGCCGATCAGCTCGTCGTCGTCCTCGCGGAAGTTGATCGCGATCACGCCTGCCTGGCGGGGGCTGTTGTAGTCCCCCAGCCGGGTCTTCTTCACCAGTCCGTTGCGGGTGGCCAGAACGAGGTAGGGCTGCTGGTCGTAGTCGCGGATAGCGAGCACCTGCGCGATGCTCTCGTCAGGCTGGAAGGACAGCAGGCCGGCCACGTGGCCGCCCTTGGCGTCCCTCGAGGCCTCCGGCAGGTTGTAGGCCTTGGTGCGGTAGACCCGCCCGGCGGTGGTGAAGAACAGCAGCCAGTGGTGGTTGCTGGTCGCCATGAAGTGCTCGACGACGTCGTCCCCGCGCAGGGTCGCGCCCCGCACGCCCTTGCCGCCGCGTCGCTGGGTCCGGTAGAGGTCGGCGCGGGTGCGCTTGGCATAGCCGCCTCGGGTGATGGTGACGACCAGGTCCTCGTCGGGGATCAGGTCCTCCATCGACAGGTCGCCGTCGGAGGGGATGAACGTGCTGCGGCGGTCGTTGCCGAACTTCTCCACGATCGCGGTCAGCTCGTCGGCGATGATCTGGCGCTGCCGGACCTCGCTGGCGAGGATGTCCTGCAGGTCGGCGATCTCGAGCTCGAGCTCGGCCAGCCGGTCCATGATGCGCTGCCGCTCGAGCGCCGCGAGCCGACGCAGCTGCATCTCCAAGATGGCATTGGCCTGCAGGTCGTCGATGTCGAGCAGCGACTTCAGCCCCTCGCGCGCCTCGTCGGCGTCCGGGCTGCGGCGGATCAGGGCGATCACCTCGTCGAGGGCGTCGAGCGCCTTGACGTAGCCGCGGTAGATGTGGGCCTGCTCCTCCTTCTTGCGCAGCCGGTAGCGGGTGCGCCGCTGGATGACCTCCACCTGGTGGGTCACCCAGTGCGAGACGAACTGGTCGAGGGTCAGGGTGCGGGGCACCCCGTCGACGAGCGCCAGCATGTTGGCGGAGAAGTTGGTCTGCAGCTCGGTGTGCTTGAAGAGGTTGTTCAAGACGACCCGCGCGACCGCGTCGCGCTTGAGGACCACGACGAGCCGCTGGCCGGTGCGGCCCGAGGAGTCGTCGCGGACGTCGGCGATGCCGGTCACCTTGCCACTGATCGCCAGGTCGGCGATCTTCTCGGCGAGGTTGTCCGGGTTCACCTGGTAGGGCAGCTGGGTGATGGAGATGATCGTGCGGCCCTTGTCGTCCTCGTCGATGTCGACGACGGCGCGCATGGTCACCGAGCCGCGACCGGTGCGATACATCTGGTCGATGCCCTGGGTCCCGACGATCAGCGCGCCCATCGGGAAGTCCGGGCCCTTGACCCGCTCGAGGAGCGCGTCGAGCAGCTCCGCGCGGGTCGCCTCGGGGTGCTGCAGCGCCCACTGGACCCCGTCGTTGATCTCCTTGAGGTTGTGCGGCGGGATGTTCGTCGCCATCCCGACCGCGATCCCGGCAGAGCCGTTGACCAGCAGGTTCGGGAACCGGGCGGGCAGGATCACCGGCTCCTGGGAGCGGCCGTCGTAGTTCGGCTGGAAGTCGACGGTGTCCTCGTCGATGTCGCGCACCATCTCCATGGCCAACGGTGCCATCCGGCACTCGGTGTAGCGCATCGCGGCCGCCGGGTCGTTGCCGGGCGAGCCGAAGTTGCCCTGGCCGTCGACCAGCGGCGCCCGCATCACCCACGGCTGTGCGAGCCGCACGAGGGTGTCGTAGATCGCGGTGTCGCCGTGCGGGTGGTACTGCCCCATCACGTCGCCGATCACCCGCGAGCACTTGGAGAAGCCGCGGTCGGGACGGTAGCCGCCGTCGTACATCGCGTAGAGCACCCGGCGGTGCACCGGCTTGAGACCATCGCGTACGTCGGGCAGCGCCCGGCCCACGATGACGGTCATCGCGTAGTCGATGTAGGACCGCTGCATCTCGACCTGCAGCTCGATCG
>JBDTXF010000423.1:0-3492 GCA_040006355.1 Nocardioidaceae bacterium
GTCACCCACGACCGCTGGTTCGCCCGCGGCTTCGACCGGTTCCTGGTCTACGGCGCCGACGGCGCGGTCTTCGAGTCCGACGGCCCGGTGTGGGACGAGGGACGCGTCCAGCGAGCCCGCTGATCGGTCGGCGTGAGGACCGAGCGGGACGCGAGCATCCTCGCCGCCCGGCGGCGACGGCGCTGGCGGACGACGCGCCGCTGAGGTGAGACCGACAGCTGGACCCAGGCGGCCAACGGGTGAGGAGTCATACCAGGGAGGAGCCGACCCGCCGAGCGCTGATACCGCCCCCCACCCGCCGGCCTCGTCGCGTCCGATGTCGCAGGGCGGTCTAGGGTGCGGAGGTGAACCGCCCCCTGCAGCACTTCGACTGGGACCTCCGCTCGTGCGGCTGGCACGGTCACGAGACCTACCGGCCCACGGAGCCCGAGCTCGCCGAGCGGCTGACCGTGCCCACCCCGGCCGGAGAGTCGTGGCGGTGCCTGAGGTGCGGCGCGTTCGTGGTGGGGGAGCCGCGGGGGACCGGCCCGGCCGACCATGCGCCTCAGGTGCTGCGTGGCAAGGCCCTGCGCGACGCCGCCATCTTGCGGGTGCTGGCCGTCGAGCGGCTGATCCGGGGCGTGCTGCTGGTGCTGCTCGCCTACGGCGTCTACAAGTTCAACGGCTCGCGCAACTCCCTGCAGCGGGTCTTCGACAGCTACCTCCCGCTGTTGCGGCCGATCGCCAACCGGCTCGGCGTGGACCTCGAGTCGGCGGGTCCGGTCAAGCTGATCGAGAAGGCGCTGAACGCGAACCACGCGACGCTGGTCTACGTCTCGGTCGGGGTGCTCGCCTACGGTGTGCTCGAGCTGGTCGAGGCGCTCGGACTCTGGCTGATGCGGAGATGGGGGGAGTACGTCGCGGTCGTGGGCACCGCGATCTTCCTGCCGCTGGAGGTCTATGAGATCCTCGAACGCGTGACCTGGCTGCGCGTCGCGGCCTTGCTGGTGAACATCTTCGCGGTGGTCTACCTGCTGTGGTCCAAGCGGCTGTTCGGTGTCCGCGGCGGCCACGCCGCCTTCCAGGCCGAGCGTGAGAACGTCTCGCTGATCGAGGTGGAGCGGTCGGCGCTGCGAGCCTAGGGCCGGACCGACGCCCGTGTTGTTCACTCCTGGTTCATGCGTGAGTGGTTGGCAACCGCAGCGGTCGCTGCGAGGGTCCGAGACGTCCGATCCCCGACCCCTGAGGTACCTCATGCCTGCACGTCCTTCCCGCGGCGTCCTCGTCGCCGCGGTGCTCTCGCTCAGCGCCGCCCTCGCCGCACCTGCTGCCGCCTCCGGCGGCCACCATGGCCACGACGGCCACGGTCACGACCACGGCTCGTTCAGCTATGCCGTCTACGGCGACGCGCCCTACGGCACGTCTCCCACGGACACCAGCGAGACCGACGCCACCCCGGCGTTCGTTCGCGCGGTGAACGCCGACAGGGCCGTCTCCGGCGTGCTGCACGTCGGTGACATCCACTCCGGCAGCCAGTACTGCACGCAGGCCTATGACCAGCAGGTCGCGGGCCTGTGGTCGGGGTTCTCCGACCCGATGGTCTACACCCCGGGGGACAACGAGTGGACCGACTGCCACAAGAAGAAGGAGGGCGGCGGTGCCTACGACCCCGCCACGGGTCAGGTCGACTACGTCAAGGACGCCGACGGCAACCTCGTCGACTACGCCGGCGGGAACCCGGTCGACAACCTGGCGCTGATCCGGTCGATCAACTTCTCGACCCCGGGCGCCACGCTGGGCGGCGGCCGGCTCCGGGTCCTCTCCCAGGCCCAGGTCGACAACCGCACGCACCCCACGGACGGCCAGTACGTCGAGAACGTCATGTGGAAGCGTGACGGAGTCCTCTTCGCCTCTGTCAACGTGCCCGGCGGCTCCAACAACGACGCGGACCCGTGGTACGGCGCTCCCTCCGCCTCGCCGCAGCAGACCACCGAGGCTGCCAACCGGACCGGTGCCGACCTGCGGTGGATCGACCGCGCGTTCCGCACCGCCCACCGGGTCCACGCACGCTCTGTCGTGGTGATGACCCAGGCTGACATGTGGGACCTCGACGGCAAGGACGTCAGCCACCTGGCCGGCTACGAGCCCATCGTGGGCAGCCTCGCCGCGCACACGGCGGCGTTCAAGAGGCCGGTGCTGCTGCTCAACGGCGACTCGCACGTCTATCGCTCCGACAACCCGCTGCAGAAGGCGTCGCCGTGCATCGGCGACGAGGACGTCTGCGCCTACGACGACTGGCAGAGCCACCCGTCCTACGACGTGCCGAACTTCCATCGGATCGTCGTCCACGGGAGCACCGTGCCCCTGGAGTACCTGCGGCTGACGGTGGGCAGGAAGCACCAGCCGACCGCGGCCACCTCGTTCGGGCCGTTCTCCTGGCAGCGCGTCACCCACTGAGGCCGACAGGGTGATGCTGCCCGGTCGACGACCAGGACGGTCGCGGCCGGGCAGCACTGCTAGACCGGCAGCCCTCGACCTCGCAGCGCGGGACGCAGCGACCCGTCGTCGACGAACACGATGCCGTCCATCCCGGCGTCCACCGCCGCCTGGACGTTCTCCGGCTTGTCGTCGACGAACACGCAGTCGGCCAGGGGCACCCCGGACCGCTCCGCGAGCACCTCGAAGATCCGCGGGTCGGGCTTGGCCAGCCGCTCGTCCCCCGAGACCACGATGACCTCGAAGAGCCCGAGGAAGTCGAAGCGCTCGAGCGCGACCGGGAACAGCTCAGAGGACCAGTTGGTCAGCGCCAGCAACCGCACGCCTGCCGCGTGCAGGTCGCGCAGCACCGCCTCGGAGCCCCCGATCGCGCCGACCAGCGACCGCTCGAAGTGCTGCCGGTAGGCCAAGATGTGCTCCCGCCAGTGCGGCACCCGTCCCACGGCGTCCTGCTCGGACTCCTCGAACGGTCGGCCCGAGTCCTGCTCGTGGTTCCAGGCGCCGAAGTCGAAGTCGTCGGCCGCCAGGAACCTGGCCGCCTCGTCGTCGCCCACCGACGCGGCGATCGCCGGGTGCGGGTCCCAGTCGATCAGCACGTTGCCGAGGTCGAACACCACGGCCCCGGGCGCACGACGAGGCGGGCCCGCGCCGTCGGGGTTCGCGCCGCCGGGGTTCGGGCTCACGCCCAGCGTTCGGAGGACGGCACGAAGTCGAGGGTGCGCGGTCCGGTGTAGATCTGCTTGGGCCGGGCGATCTTCTGCTCCTTGTCCTGCACGAGCTCGTGCCACTGGGCGAGCCAGCCCGGGGTGCGGCCGATCGCGAAGAGCACCGTGAACATCTCGGGCGGGAACTCCAGCGCCTCGTAGATCAGGCCGCTGTAGAAGTCCACGTTGGGGTAGAGCTTGCGCTTGACGAAGTACTCGTCCTCGAGGGCGATCCGCTCGAGCTCCTGGGCGATCTCGAGCAGCGGGTTGACCCCGGTCACCTCGAAGACGTCGTCGCAGGCCTTCTTGATGA
>JBDTXF010000424.1:0-3479 GCA_040006355.1 Nocardioidaceae bacterium
CGGCGCGTAGCCGAAGCCCTTGTGGGTGATCACGTGCACGATCACCGGGCCGCCGAACTTCTTGGCCTGCGCGAGGGCGTGCTCGACCGCCGACCGGTCGTGACCGTCGATCGGCCCGACGTACTTCAGGCCCAGGTCCTCGAAGAGTCCCTGGGGCGCGAGGACGTCCTTCATGCCCTTCTTCATCGCGTGCAGGGCGTCATAGACCGCCGGCCCCACGCCGCGGACGCCGTTGAGCCGCCTCTTGACCTGGTCGAGCACCTGCTCGTAGCGGGGGCTGGTGCGGAGCTCGGTCAGGTGGTTGGCGAGCCCGCCGACGGTCGGGGTGTAGGAGCGACCGTTGTCGTTGACCACGATCACCAGGCGACGGTCGTGATCGGCGGCGATGTTGTTCAGCGCCTCCCAGGCCATGCCGCCGGTGAGGGCGCCGTCCCCGACGACCGCGACGACGTGGCGGTCCTCGCCGCGCACCGAGAACGCCTTGGCCAGCCCGTCGGCGTAGGACAGCGCGGTGCTGGCATGGGAGTTCTCGACGACGTCGTGCTCGGACTCGGCCCGGCTCGGATAGCCCGAGAGGCCACCCTGCTGCTTGAGTCGGTCGAAGCCGGCGGCGCGGCCGGTGAGGATCTTGTGGACGTAGGCCTGGTGGCCGGTGTCGAAGACGATCTTGTCGGTGGGCGAGTCGAAGGTCCGGTGCAGGGCGAGAGTCAGCTCGACGACACCCAGGTTGGGGCCGAGGTGGCCGCCGGTGCGGGACACCTTGCGCACCAGGAAGTCGCGGATCTCTGCGCCGAGCTCGTCGAGCTCGGGGTCGGTGAGGTCGTGCAGGTCACGTGGGCCGGTGATCCGGTCCAGCAGTCCCATCGATGTCCTCCTCGGCCCGGACGTACGCCGTCCGGTGATCGACAGCCCAGTCTAGGCGGCCGGACCACCAGAAGCCCGGCGAGGGCTCAACCGGAGCGTCGGTGGGCGGGGAGCCGTCGCGTGCCGTGCTCGAGGCCGAGAGCGTCGTCGATCACGTCCTGGTCGAGGTCACCCGCTGCCATCGACGCGACCACCATCAGCTCGGTGACCAGTCGGATCTCGTCGATCGTGTCATGGTCCTGCATGTCGACGTCCAGTGCGTTGCTCACCACATCATCTCCTCGTCGCACCCTGTCCAACGAACGGTGGACCGCTGCGGTTCTCACCGATCGGGTGACGTGCCTAGTCCTTGTGGGCCATGGGAAGTGCTACCCACTCCGTGGGCGTCGTACGCCTGTCCGCGCAGCCCGCTCGGCGGCGCTCAGGCCGGGAGGTCGATGAACGCGACCCCGGGCTCCTCCAGGCTCCCCAGCCAGACCCGCCCCTCGTGCTCCCGCACCCCGGTGACCAGGTGGTAGCCCGACGCGTCCGCGGAGAGGTCGTGCACGGTGCGTCCGTCGTCGTCGAAGGCCATCACCCGCACCGTCCGGCCGGGCTTGGGCTGCAGCACCTCCGGGAGCCGCCAGGCCAGCCGGCGCACCGGTCGCGGCGCCCCCATCAGCCGCTCGAGGACGGCGTCCACCGGAGAGGCGATCGTCACCCAGATCAGCCCGTCGCTGCCGCGGGCGATGTTGTCCGGGTAGCCGGGCAGGTCGGTGACCAGGTGATCGGTGCCGCCGGCGAGCGGACCCGACAGCCAACGGCGTACGACGGTGCGACCGGCCGTCTCGGCGACCGCCACGAAGGACTCGTCGGCGGCCAGGGCCACACCGTTCGCGAACCGCAGCCCGTCGAGCACCACCTCGACGGCACCGTCGGGGGTCCGGCGCAGCAGCCGGCCGGAGTGGGTGTCCTCGACGAGGTCGGCCTTCCAGCGCTCGATGCCGAAGACCGTCGAGGAGTCGGAGAACCAGATGTCCCCCGAGCCCTGCACGGCCGCGTTGTTGCAGAACACCATCCGTCGTCCGTGCACCTGGGAGGCGAGCACCTCGACCCTCCCCGTGGCGGTGTCGAGGGCGAGCAGGCCGAGCGCGGCGTCGCCGACGAGCAGCCGGCCGTCCGGCAGGAGCTCGAGGCCCAGGGGCCGACCGCCGGTGCTCCCCACCCGGTCGATGCGGCGTCCGTCGGCCCGGATCCGGAACACCGAGCCGTCGTCGGTGCCGGTGTAGACGGAGCCGGTCGCGTCGACGACCACGTCCTCGGCCCCGTGGCCGGGCACCGCGATCACGGTCAGTGCTGAGGTCATGAGCGCAGGCTACCCACGCTGGCGGCCCTCAGAGCCGCGCCACGAAGCGACGGCCGCGCAGTGCCTCCTCGACGAGCCCGACGGCCCGGCGCTCGGCCATCAGCCGCGCGGCCTCGGCGTGCCAGGTCTCGACCGCCCCCTCGATGGTGTCCTGGTCGGCCACGTCGCGCAGCTCCGAGCGGGCCTCGCTCAGCCCGCGGCGGCAGGCCGCCTGGCAGGCCTCGACGTGCAGCACCGCGAACCGGCCCAGGACCACCTCGTGGCGGCGCAGCACCGGGTAGGAACGGAACTCCGGCGGGCAGATGTCCAGAAGCCAGGACACCGCGGTGCGCTCCCAGTCCGGGGCTCCGGGCGGACGCACCGCAGCGGGCCATCCGGGCGGGGCGACGAGCTGGGTCATCCCCGGAGCATACCCGGCTGTCGAACAGGTGTTCGACCGCGGTCAGCCGGCGAGGAACGACAGCCGCACCTCACGGTCGGGGTTGTCGACGTTCAGGTCGACCAGGCAGATGCTCTGCCACGTGCCCAGTGCCAGGCGCCCGCCAAGCACCGGGACGGTGGCGTACGGCGGCACCAGGGCCGGCATCACGTGGGAGCGACCGTGTCCCGGGGAGCCGTGCCGGTGCCGCCAGCGGTCGTCGGCCGGCAGCAGGTCGCCGAGGGCCGCGAGGAGGTCCTCGTCGCTGCCGGCACCGGTCTCGACCACCGCGATGCCGGCGGTGGCGTGCGGCACGAAGACGTGCAGCAGGCCGTCCTGCTCGCCGGCGACGAACGTCGCGCACTCCCCGGTCAGGTCGTGGACGACCTCGCTGCGCCCGGTGCGGACGCTCAGCACCGAGCTATGCAAGACGGTCCTCGATCCGGGCGACCTTGGCGGCGAGCTGACCGTCGTACCCGGGGCGGATGTCGGCCTTCAGCACCAGGCCGACCCGCGGCGAGCGGGCGGCGACCACGTCGACGGCCTGCTTGACCACCGCCATCACCTCGTCCCACTCCCCCTCGATGTTGGTGAACATCGCGTTGGTCTCGCACGGGAGCCCGGAGGCGCGGATGACGCGGATCGCCTCGGCGACGGCCTCGCTGACACCACCGGTGTCGTCACCGCCGGAGGGACTGATGCTGATGGCCACGATCATCGGCGCTCAGGCCTTCAGCAGGTTCCGCAGGACGTACTGCATGATCCCGCCGTGCCGGTAGTAGTCGGCCTCGCCCGGAGTGTCGATCCGGACCACCGCGTCGAACTCGGTCTCACCCGCCGTCACGTGCACGG
>JBDTXF010000425.1:0-3471 GCA_040006355.1 Nocardioidaceae bacterium
CGGCGTACGACGCCTGCACGACCGTCGTCCGGGGCAGCGACGGCGCCCTCGACGGGGTGCGGAGCAGGAGCCGCTGTTCCGCCCCCGCGTCCGCGAGCAGCCGGGCGACCCGCCCGCCGAGGTTGCCGCTGGCGCCGGTCACCCCGATGACCCCGGAGGACGGCACCGCTCAGCCGGCCTGGGCGATCGAGGACGCCAGCGCCGCGAGGTGGCCGAGCCGGGCCAGCTCGGAGTCGAGGAACTCCGGGCCGCCGCGGCGGCCGAACATCACCATCTCGTCCTCGTCGCCGATGGGTGCGCCGGCGATGAGGGTGCCGTCGTTGGCGCGCTCCCAGTCGGGCGGCAGCTCGAGACGGCGGGCCTGCTTGGCGGGGAACCAGTCGGGGTGGCCCTGGGTGCGCTCGGGGGCGGCCGAGGTCCGGTGCGCGACCTCGACGGTGTCTCCGCGCCGACGCAGCCGGACCGCCCAGTCGGCCCGGAACGTGATCGGCAGCAGGTCGACGATCTCGTCGTAGGCGGCGACCGGGTTCTGGGTCAGCGCCTCGACCGCCTCGAGGTCCAGGAACAGGTTGCCGCCGGCCCCGTAGCGCGACACCCACAGCACGTGCACGCCGTCGAGCTGGTTGCAGGCGGAGACCAGCGAGTCGGGCATCACACCCGGGGCGGTCTCCAGGAGCACGTCGTCGACGGCCGTGCCGTCGCGCCGGTGCTCGACGATCTCGATCGCCTCGATGTCGCCGCCGGCCTCGCCGATGGCACTGGCCACCCTGCCCAGGGAGCCGGGGACGTCCGGGAGCTCGACCCGCAGGAGGTAGGGCACGGCGCTCAGTCCCTTCCGACCACGTCGTCGACGGCGACCCGGCCGGGCTTCGTCACCACGGCGTCCACGCCGAAGACCACCTCACCGAGGCCTCGACGATATCCCCCCAGAGCACGCAGCACCCCGGTGCGACGCTCACCGGTCGCCGGGTCGAGGTCGACCACGGCGCACCGGGGCAGGATGCCGCGCACCTCCACTTCGGCCTCCCCCAGGCGGACCCGTCGCCCGACCCAGCCGTCCTCCACGTGCGCGGGCTCGCCCGGGGTGTCGAGGGTGAAGGTCGCCCGGAACCGTGCGGAGTCGACCGGCGAGCCGACGTCCTCGGCCAGCCGCTCGAGGGACGAGCTGGTGACCAGGCTGACCGGGGCGCCGTAGACGACCTGGCCGGGGCCGGCCGCCCGGGCGACCTCGACGTCGTAGCCGAGGTGCTCGGAGTAGGCCTCGGCCCACGGCCCGGCGACCACCTCGATCGCGGCCGGGCGGCCCCAGTAGTCGAGCTCCAGGGTCTCGCCGGTCGGCGCCGGGACCTCCTCGACGGTGCTGGTGCCGGTCGCACAGGGCAGCCTCGCGGTGAGCACTCCTGCACGCCAGTCGACGGTGGTCCGCAGCAGGGTGGGGTTCTCGACGGTGCGGACCACGCGGCCCCGCGAGCGGTCGACCAGGCAGAACACCCGGTCCCCGACGGGGCCGTCGAGGGTCAGGTCGAGCGACGGCACGCCGCCGTGCCGCGCACCCTTGAGGGGGGTGAGCCCGATCCGTGAGACATGCACGCGAGCCACCCTCCCACGTCGCGGTTTCCCCCGGATGACGGCGACCGGGCAGACTGCGCGCATGGACCAGGACACCGGCGACCCGTCACCTCCGTCGCCGCCGCGCGTGGACTACCGGTTCCTGCTCGCCAACGAGCGGACGTTCCTGGCCTACGCGCGCACCGCGCTCTCGCTCCAGGTGGCCGGTCTCGGGGTGCTGCAGTTCCTCACCCACGGCCACGAGCTGGTCCGCTACGTCCTCGGTGTCGCACTGGTGGCAGCCGGGACCGCGGCGGGAGTGGCCGGCTTCCATCGGTTCCGTCACAACGAGCAGGCGATCCGCGCCGGCGAGGAGCTCGGGCCGACCCCGATGCTCGCCTCGGTGCTCACCGGGGTGCTGGTGCTCCCGTTGATCGCGGCGCTCGTGCTGGCCGTCGCGGCGGCCTTCTAGCCGACACGCGGCGTCACCGATGTGAGGTCCCACTGTCCGAACGGGCCTAGCCTGAGCGCAAACGGGCATGTACGTCGCTCCGTCGCCCGTCCCAGCAGGCCCCACAGGAGTTGATCCATGGGCATTTCCGGCTATTGCCCCCACAAGTTCCGGGCAGCGGGTGGTGCCCGGTCGGGCTCGACTCCGACCGATTGCTCGGACACGCTGTCAACGTGGCGGACGTCACACCGCAGCACGGCAGCACACCCGGAGGGAGCGGCGCGATGAGGGCGGACGAGCGGCAGCGCCAGATCCTCGTCCGGGCGCGTGCCGACGGTCGGGTGGAGGTCGGCAGCCTGGCCCTCGACCTGGCCGTGGCCGAGGAGACCGTACGCCGCGACCTTCGCGAGCTCGCCGAGCGCGGTGTCCTGCAGCGCGTGCACGGCGGCGCCTACCCCGTCGAGAGCGCCGGCTTCGAGAGCAACATCGCGCATCGGTCCACGTCGCTGGTCAGCGAGAAGCGCCGCATCGCGGCGGCCGCGGTCGAGCGGCTGCACGGGGCCGAGACGGTCTACGTCGACGAGGGGGTCACCCCCCAGTTCGTCGCCGAGGCGATCCGCCCGGAGAACCCGCTCACCGTGGTCACCTCCTCGCTGCTCGCCGCCGGCGCACTCGCCGACACCCCCGGGGTGACCGTGCTGCTGCTCGGTGGGCGGATGCGCGGGAGGACCCTCGCCACCGTCGACCACTGGGCCCTGCGGATGCTGGGCGACCTGGTCATCGACCTGGCCTTCCTCGGCGCCAACGGCATCTCACGTGAGCACGGCCTGACCACCCCCGACCCGGCTGTCGCAGCGGTCAAGGCGTCGGTGGTCGCCCGCTCGCGGAGGCGGGTCTTCGTCGGCCTGCACACCAAGTTCGGGGCGGCCAGCTTCTGTCGCTTCGCCGAGATCTCGGACTTCGAGCTCCTGGTGACCGACACCGGGCTCTCGCCCGGGGAGGCACGACGGTTCGCCGTCCTCGGACCGCAGGTGGTCCGGGCCTAGCAGCACACCAGCACCACCAGATCAGCACACAGCGAGCACAGGCTCGGCGTACCCAACCGGAGGTAACAGTGAGTATCAGATCCAGGAAGCGGATCGCGATGGCGGTGGCCCTGCCGGCCGTGGCGGGGCTGGCGTTGTCCGGTTGCGCCGGGGCGGGCGGTGGTGGCGGGGGCAGCAGCTCCAAGTCCATCAACGTCTTGATGGTCGGCAACCCGCAGATGGTCGACATCCAGAAGATCACCAAGGACAGCTTCACCAAGGACACCGGGATCAAGGTGAACTACACCGTGCTCCCCGAGAACGAGCTGCGTGACAAGGTCACCCAGGACGTCGCCACCAAGGCCGGCCAGTACGACGTGGCCACCGTCGGTGCCTACGAGGTCCCGATCTGGGCCGGCAACGGCTGGCTCAAGGACATGGGCCCGG
>JBDTXF010000426.1:0-3470 GCA_040006355.1 Nocardioidaceae bacterium
GGCGGTTCATCACGTCGTCGTACTTCAGGACGTTCTTGCGGGAGTCGAAGTTCTGGGACTCCACCTGGCCCTGGGCGGACGCGATGGAGCTGGTCACCGACTTGTTCTCGATCGGCACGTCGTCGGGCACCTTGAGCGTGGTCAGCACGCGGTCGACCCAGTCGGACTTGAAGAGCCGCATCAGCTCGTCCTGCAGGGAGAGGTAGAACCGTGACTCACCCGGGTCGCCCTGGCGGCCCGAGCGACCACGGAGCTGGTTGTCGATGCGGCGCGACTCGTGGCGCTCGGTGCCGAGGACGTAGAGCCCCCCGACGTCCTTGACCTCGTCGTGCTGGGTCGCGACCTGGCGCTTGATGCGCTCGAGCGTCTCGGGCCAGGCCTTCTCGTAGTCCTCGCTGTCCTCGAGAGGGTCGAGGCCCTGGTCGCGCAGCTCCTGGTCGGCGAGGAACTCCACCGAGCCGCCGAGCATGATGTCGGTGCCGCGACCGGCCATGTTGGTCGCCACCGTGACGGCGCCTCGGTGTCCCGCCATCGCGACGATCTTGGCCTCGCTGTCGTGCTGCTTGGCGTTCAGCACGGAGTGGGCGACGCCCTGACGGGTCAGGAGGTGCGAGAGCAGCTCGGACTTCTCGACCGACACCGTGCCGACCAGCACCGGCTGTCCCTTGCGGGACCGCTCGGCGATGTCCTCGACGACCGCGGCGTACTTCGCGTCCTCGGTGCGGTAGACCAGGTCGGGCGCGTCGATGCGCACGAGTGGCTGGTTGGTCGGGATGGGCACCACGCCGAGCTTGTAGATCTTGTCGAACTCCGAGGCCTCGGTCATCGCCGTGCCGGTCATGCCGGAGAGCTTCTTGTAGAGGCGGAAGTAGTTCTGCAGGGTGATCGTGGCGAGGGTCTGGTACTCCTCGCGGATGGTCACCCCCTCCTTGGCCTCGATCGCCTGGTGCAGCCCCTCGTTGTAGCGCCTCCCGGCGAGCATCCGGCCGGTGTGCTCGTCGACGATCAGCACCTCGCCGTCGATGACGACGTACTCCTTGTCGTTGCGGAAGAGCTCCTTGGCCTTGATGGCGTTGTTCATGAAGGAGATCAGCGGGGTGTTCACCGAGTCGTAGAGGTTGTCGATGCCGAGGTAGTCCTCGACCCGGGTGATGCCGGGCTCCAGGACCGAGATGGTGCGCTTCTTCTCGTCGACCTCGTAGTCGACGTCCTTGACCATCGAGGACGCGATGCTGGCGAACTCGCCGTACCACCGGACCTCGTCCTGGGTGGGACCGGAGATGATCAGCGGCGTGCGGGCCTCGTCGATCAGGATCGAGTCGACCTCGTCCACGACCGCGAAGTTGTGGCCGCGCTGCACGCACTCGTCGATCGAGCTCGCCATGTTGTCGCGCAGGTAGTCGAAGCCCAGCTCGTTGTTGGTGCCGTAGGTGACGTCCGCGAGGTAGGCGACGCGCCGCTCCTCGGGGGTCATCTCCGGCAGGATCACCCCGACGGTGAGGCCCAGGAAGTGGTGCAGCCGGCCCATCCACTCCGCGTGGTACTTCGCGAGGTAGTCGTTGACGGTGACCACGTGCACGCCGTCGCCGGACAGGGCGTTGAGGTAGGCCGGCAGGGTGGAGACCAGCGTCTTGCCCTCACCGGTCTTCATCTCCGCGATGTTGCCGAGGTGCAGCGCCGCGCCGCCCATCACCTGGACGTCGAAGTGCCGCTGACCCAGCACCCGCTTGGCGGCCTCGCGGACGGTGGCGAAGGCCTCCGGCATCAGGTCGTCGAGGGTCTCGCCGTCGGCGAGCCGGCGGCGGAACTCCACGGTCTGACCCTGGAGCTCCTCGTCGGTCATCGCGACGAAGTCCTCCTCGATCGCGTTCACGGCGCGGGAGATCCCCTCCAGCCGCCGGAGGATCTTGCCCTCGCCGATGCGGAGGAGCTTGTCGAGGATGGCAGGCACGTGCGTCGACTCCTGTGAGGTCGGTGTTCCGGGGCAGCTGCCGGTCCGGCTTGCTGCCTCGCGAGCGGGGTCGCACCCCGACCGCCATCGTAACCGGCTCCACCACAGCCCGCGGGACCACGTCGAATGCAGCGGCACTCGTCCGTCGTGCCGGTCGCCAACTCGCTACCCGTCTCGCACCGGCTCCGCGACGCACTCAGTGCCCGAGCGCCCTGACCGCGACCGCCAGCTCCGGTGCCAGGTCCCCGCGGGGATGCACCTCCACCCCGGCGAGGCCCAGCCAGCCCGCCACCTCGTGAAGCTCGGCGGCGAGAGCCACCGGCGTCTCCGGTGAGGCGTCGGGCTCCAGGAAGGACCCGAGCACCTGCAGCCGGCCGGTGCGCCGGTCGGACTTGAGGTCGACCCGCGCCACGATGCGGTCCCCCAGGAGGAACGGCAGCACGTAGTAGCCGTGCACCCGCCGCTCGGCTGGGGTGTAGATCTCGATGCGGTAGCGGAAGCCGAACAGGTGCTCGGTGCGGCTGCGCTCCCAGACCAGCGGGTCGAACGGCGACAGCAGCGCGCGGGCGTCCACCCGTCGAGGCAGGGCGGCGTCGCGGTGCAGGTAGGCCGCCCGGGCCTCGCCCTCCAGGCGCACCGGGACCAGCTCACCGGACTCCACCAGGTCCGCGATCCCCGACTGCGCCTCGGCCGGACGCATCCGGAAGTAGTCACGCAGGCTGTGCCCGGTCGCCACGCCGTGCGCGACCGCGGCCCGGCGGACCAGCTCGCGCCAGGCCTCCTCGTCGGTCGGGGGGGCCGTCGCGAGGACATCGGGCGGGAGGACGCGCTCAGGGACGTCGTACAGCCTCTCGAACTGCTGGTTGCGACCGGCGACCGCTAGGTCGCCGGCGAGGAAGAGGTACTCCAGCGCCTTCTTGGTCTCTGACCAGTTCCAGCCCCAGTGGTCCTTGCGGCGCGGCAGGCCGTCGTCGAGGTCGCGGTTCGTGGACGGCCCGCGATCGCCGATCTCGGCCAGCAGCGAGCCGACCAGGTCGCGTCGCTCAGGTCGGCCCACCCACTCGTGCCCGTCCTCGCGGTAGCGGGCCATCCGATGCTGCATGTGCGGCCACAGGTCGACCGGCATGAACGCCGCCACGTGCGCCCAGTACTCCACGATCCGCCGGGGCCTCGACTCGGCGGCCCGGTGGAGCAGTCCCTTGTCGTAGGGACCCATCCGGGAGAACAACGGCATGTAGTGCGCCCGCTCGAGGACGTTGACCGAGTCGATCTGCAGGACAGCGGTCCGGTTCAGGGTGCGGTGGAAGGTCCGCATCGTCGGGACGGTGTGGCGCGGGTCGCGGAACCCCTGGGCCACCAGCGCGATCCGACGGGCCTGCGCACGCGAGAGCGTCGGGAGGTCGGCCATCGGGTCATCATGTCAACGCCCACGGCGTACGCCGGCATCGAAGCTCGCGGGTGCGCTCAGGGGATGTCGAGGAGCTTCTCGCGCACGGCGTACATCACGGCCTCCATGCGG
>JBDTXF010000427.1:0-3469 GCA_040006355.1 Nocardioidaceae bacterium
CGGCACGGTCACGGTCGCCCAGGCCCCCTCGCTGGACCACACCGCCTCACTGTCGGTCATCGACGGCCTGACGCTCTCCCTGGGCACCCATCTCTTCGACGGCGTCGGGACCGCCGTCGACGTCCTCGGCACGGCCGGACAGCGCAGCATCCTGGTGCTGTCCGACGGCCGGGACACCTCCAAGACACCGCTAGCCACCGTGACCAAGCGGATCGCTGCCACAAAGACGAAGGTCGACGTCGTGGCCCTCGCCCAGAACGCCAACGACCGCGCCCTGATCCAGCCGCTCTCCCAGGCCGGAGGTGGCACCGTGATCAGTGCCACCCGACCGAAGCAGCTGAGCTCGGTGTTCTCCAAGGAGGCACGTGTGCTTGCGAACCAGCTCCTGATCACGGTCCAGCCCCCGGCCGACAGCACGGTCCGCGAGGGCACCTTGGCCGTTGCTGTGTCCGCGGGCGGCAGCACCTACTCCGACTCTGCCTTCGTGCCCATCGCGGCAACGACCTCCGCGAAGGAGGCGGCCACGACTACGACCGTCCTGACCCCGGTCCCTGTCGCGCGCCTGCTGTCCTCGAACGTGATGCTCGGGGGGCTGACCGGGATCGCCATCGGCATCGTGGTGGTCGTGCTGGCGATCTTCGGCAGGATGGGCAAAGGGGAGCAGTCCCTCGAGAGCCGCATCGCGATCTACACCGGGCACGGCGGCGGCCAGCGTCCACCCCAGTCCGTGCCCCAGGGGGTGACGTCCCAGGCGCTCGACATAGCGACCAAGGCGCTCGCCAGCAATCAGGGCTTCGAGGACCGGGTGAGGCGCAGGCTCGAAGCCGCCGGAATGTCCTTGAAGGCTGCAGAGTGGCTGCTGCTCCACGCGGCCATCGCCTTGGGCACCACGCTTGTGTTCTTCCTGCTGACCGGTGGCAACATGTTGCTCACCGTGGTCGGCTTCGGAGCCGCGGCGTTCCTCCCGTGGCTCTACCTGGGGATGAAGAAGGGCCGGCGGCTCAAGGCGTTCAACGCCCAGCTTCCGGCGACCCTCCAGCTGATGGCCGGAAGCCTGTCGGCCGGGCTCTCGCTCGCTCAGGGCATGGACACCCTCGTCCGTGAGGGGGCGGACCCGGTCGCGGGCGAGTTTCGACGCGCCCTGGTGGAGACCCGGCTGGGCGTCCCTGTGGAGGACGCCCTGGAATCCGTGGCCGAGCGGATGGCTAGTGACGACTTCCGGTGGACGGTGATGGCAGTGCGCATCCAGCGGGAGGTGGGCGGCAATCTGGCGGAGCTGATGCTCAACGTCTCGGAGACCATGCGCGACCGGGAGTTCCTGCGCCGACAGGTCAAGTCCCTGTCGGCGGAGGGCCGCTTCTCGGCGTACATCCTTCTCGCCATGCCTCCCGGGGTGTTGCTCTTCGAGGCGGTCAGCAACGGGAACTACCTGCACCCGCTCATCTCCACCCCGATGGGCTTCGTGCTGCTGGCCGGGATGGGGCTGCTGATGTTCATCGGGGCGTTCATGATGATGCGTATGATCAAGTTGGAGGTCTGAGCATGGCGGTCATTCTCGGCATCGGGATCGTGGGCATCTTCGCCGCTCTTTTCATCACCCTCGCGGCGATCGGGGTCTTCACCAACGAGGCCACCGGCGTCACGAAGTCGCTCGTGGTCATGCAGGCGTTCACAGCCGCACCGAAGCAGCTTCAGGACGAGATGGCGCCGTCATTCCAGTCGCGCGTGGTGATCCCGACCCTCGACCGGCTGGTCGGCCTGGGTCGCCGGGTGACCCCGTCGGACTATGCGGAGCGGGTTCTCCAGAAGCTGAACGTCGCCGGAAACCCGCCGGGGTGGACGGTGGAGCGGGTGATGTCGCTCAAGGTCGTCGGGATCGCGGCGGGTGCCGTCGGTGGGCTGCTGATGGCGCTGCTTCTGCACAAGAGCGGCCTGGCCCTAGTGGTGTGCCTAGGGCTCGGCGGCGTGCTCGGCTACTTCGGCCCGAACCTCTACCTCTACCAGAAGGGCTACGACCGCACCCTGAAGATCCAGCGCGAGCTTCCCGAAGCCCTGGACCTGCTGAGCATCTCGGTGGAGGCCGGTCTTGGTTTCGATGCGGCGCTCTCCCAGGTGGCTCGCAACACCAAGGGACCGCTGGCCATGGAGTTCGCCCGGGTCCTCCAGGAGATGCAGATCGGCCTCGGCCGGTCGAACGCCCTGCGTGCGATGGGCGAGCGCAGCACGCTGCCGGACCTGCGCAGCTTCTGCTCGGCGATGGTGCAAGCAGACGCCTTCGGCATCCCGATGGGCAAGGTGCTGCGAGTGCAGTCCTCGGAGATCCGGATCAAGCGGCGCCAACGGGCTGAGGAGGCCGCTCAGAAGATCCCGGTCAAGATCATGGTCCCCCTGGTGCTGTTCATCCTGCCGGCCCTGTTCGTGGCGATCCTCGGTCCCGCGATCATCAACATGATGGGTGTCTTCGGCGGTGGCGGTGCTCTGAGTTGAGCCCCCGCGAGCAGGTTGCGATCTCGAGCCGTGTCTTCTGTCTCGCCGCTGTCTTCGGGGTCTCGCTGCTGTCCGGCAGCCCCGCCTCGATCCAGTCGGTCATCGCCGTGCTGGTCGTCGGGGCGATGTCGGCCTATGTCTCCTACGCCACCCGGCGCACCACCTTGACGATGCTCACCGCGGAGACTCTCGCGGTTGCGCTGATCATGGGGCTGACCTTCCCGACGTCGCTGATCCTGATGCCCTATCTCGTCGTGCTTCCGCTCCTCGCGGGCCTGTTCAAGAGGCTCCCGGGGGTGGCGCTCGCGATGGCCGCCCAGGTGGTGGGCCTGGTGATCGTGCCGCTGGCGACCGGGGGGTTCGACAGCGCCGGCCAACGCACCACCGAGCTGGCGCCGTGGATCCTGACCACCCTCGGCGGCGGCCTGCTCGGCGTCTGGGCCCGCACCCTCGGCGCGGCGGCCCTGTCCGAGGACACTGACACCTCCTACGAGTCCGCGCGCCAGCTGCTCACCCAGCTGCGCACCGTCACCCGCCGGCTGTCGGCCGGTCTCGACAGCGAGGGCATGGCGGCCGCCCTGATGGCCACCCTGCACGAGCGCCTCGACGACAGCTATGACGCCGTGTTCGTGAAGATGCAGGGCTCGCTGCTCGTGCCGCTGGCCTACCGAGGCATGGGCGCGCAACAGCTGCTGGCGCCCAACGACCAGCTGGTCGAACGCTGCTGGGTCGCCATGGCGCCGGTCCTGGGCGTCGTCCCGGCGGCCGACCGCGAGGCCCGCCACCGGCTCGTCCTGCCGCTCCGTGTGGGCCACCGGATGATCGGCGTCGCCGTCTCCTCGGGTGCCGAGGCGGCCTCGCCGGAGGTGGTCGCAGCCGTCCTGACCGAGATGGACGCGCACAGCCTCCGGCTGGACACCGCGCTCGTCGTCGACGAGCGCCGCGCCCTGGCCGCCGCCGACGAGCGCCAGCGCCTTGCACG
>JBDTXF010000428.1:0-3461 GCA_040006355.1 Nocardioidaceae bacterium
ACATCGGCAACATCATCAACCCGCTGATCGTCGCGGGACAGGTGCACGGCGGTCTCGTCCAGGGCATCGCCCAGGCGCTGTGGGAGGAGGCCGTGCACGACGACGCCGGGACCCTGGTCTCCGCCTCGTTCGTGGACTACCTCGTGCCCACTGCTGCGGACACGATCAGCTTCGACATCGACCACACCACCTCGCCGTCGACGACCAACACGCTCGGCACCAAGGGGGTGGGGGAGGCCGGCACGATCGCCTCGACCCCTGCCGTGGTGAACGCCGTGGTCGACGCGCTGCGGCCGTTCGGTGTCAACGACGTGCGGATGCCCTGCACCCCGGAGCGCATCTACAAGGCGATCCACTCCCACGACGGGGCCGAGTCCGGTGGCGGTGCCACCGAGGGCGCGGCCACGCCACACTTCCACGAGGCGGACACCGCCGACCGCGCCGATGGACAGGACAGCGACCAGTGATCCCCGCCCAGTTCGACTACCTCGCCCCCACCACGATCGCCGACGCCCTGAGCGCCCTGGCCGAGCACGGTGACGACGCGAAGATCATCGCCGGCGGTCAGAGCCTGCTCCCGGTGCTCCGGATGCGGCTCAACGCACCCGAGCTGGTGATCGACCTCGCGAAGATCGAGGAGCTGCGCGGGGTGCGCGACGACGGCGACGCGATCGTCGTCGGCGCGATGACCACCCACGACGACGTGCTGCACAGCGACCTCGTGCGTGCCAACGCGTTCGTGATCACCAAGGCCGTCGAGCTCCTCGCCGACCCGCAGGTGCGGCACCGCGGCACGTTCGGCGGGGCACTCGCGCACGCCGACCCCGCGGGGGACCTCGGAGCGCCGTGCCTGGCCCTCGACGCCGAGTTCGTGATCGCCGGTCCGTCCGGCGAGCGGACCGTGGCGGCCGACGACTTCTTCCTCGACCTGTTCGACACCGCGATCGCGGAGGGCGAGATCCTCAAGGAGGTCCGGATCCCCAAGCGGGCCGGCTGGGGGGCGCACTACGAGAAGTTCGTGCGGGTGGCCCACCAGTGGCCGATCGTGGCGGTCGCCGCGGCGGTCAAGGTGGAAGGGTCCACCATCACCGAGGCGCGTGTCGGCCTGACCAACATGGGCTCGACACCGTTGCGAGCCCGCTCCGTGGAGGCGGCCCTGGTCGGTCAGCCGGCGACTGACGAGGCGGTCCGGGCGGCTGCGCAGTCGGCGGCCGAGGGCACCAACCCGCCCTCGGACCTCAACGGCGACGCGGACTACCGCAGGCACCTGGTCACGGTGCTCACCCGCCGTGCCGTGCTCGCGGCAGCGGGGGCATGATCGCCACATGGATCTGAACCACTCGTTCACCGTCCCTGCCACGATCGCCGACACCTGGAAGACCTTCGAGGACATCGAGTCCGTCGCGGGCTGCTTCCCCGGCGCCGTCGTCACCGAGGTCGACGGCAACGACTTCAAGGGCACCTGCAAGGTCAAGCTCGGGCCGATCGCGATGGTCTACTCCGGCACCGGCACCTTCCTCGAGAAGGACGAGGCCGCCCGGAAGTTCGTGATCGAGGCGAAGGGCAAGGACAAGCGGGGCAACGGCACGGCCGGGGCCCTGGTGACCGCGACGTTCGCCGACGAGGGGGGCGACTCGACCCGGGTCGACGTGCAGACCGACCTCGCGATCACCGGCAAGCCGGCCCAGTTCGGCCGGGGAGTGATCGAGGACATCTCCAACAAGCTGCTCCAGCAGTTCGTCACCTGCCTGCAGGACAAGGTGGGTGCCCCCGTCGAGGAGCAGGTCGCCGAGGCCGCCGCGGTCGAGGAGCCGGTCGCCGAGGAGCCGGTGCTGCCGTCACCCGGCGCCGCGGGTGCCTCCACCGAGGCGCTCTCCGCGAGCGGGGACGAGCCGGGCGGGGTCGGCCCGGGTGCCTCTGCGCCGGCTGCCCCTGCCGCCTCCGCTCCACCGAAGGCCGCGTCGGCAGCTGTCTCGAAGCCGGCCGCCTCGAAGCCGTCTGCCGGGCCCGCCTCCGACGACGCCCTCGACCTGGGCGCGACGGTGCTGCCGATCCTGGCCAGGACCTACGGTCCGCAGGCGGCGATCGCCCTGGTGGCGCTGGTCATCGGCTACCTGCTGGGCCGCCGACGCGACTGACCCGGTCGGCCTGAGTCGGTCCGGGGGGCACGGGTCGGTCAGCGGGACAGGGCGCCGAGGGGGGCGACGGTGATCCCGGAGTGCTCGCACACCCAGGTCGGCCCGGGACCTCCCAGCTCGGGGTGGATGTAGAGCGCGTGCGCGTCGAGCTCGTCGCAGGCGCGGCACAGCGGCCAGCGTCCGACGTCCTCGAGCAGCGCGTCCTGGACGTCCTGGGCGATCAGCCCCGCGACGTACTGCTTGCCCTCCTCCCACTGCGAGGCCCACCACCGCCGCGTGGTGACCGCCGCCTCGAGCACGGACACCGAGGCGGGGTTGGCGGCGGACGTCACCTCCAGGTCGTGCAACACGAGGGCACGCGCGGTCATCAGAGCGTCGGTCTGGGCGTCGTCGGGTGTCACGATGTCCATTGTGAGCACGGATCAGCAAGCCAGGCAGGGAGACGGGGAGCTGGGGCACCTCGCGCCGCTCCTCGAGGTGCTCGTGCTGCACCCGCGCGACGTCCCCGGGGCCCACGAGGGCGGCGCCGACCGGGTCTTCGTGGTCGACGACCTGGGGGCCGGCGGGCGCTCGCCCGAGCCCGGCCTGGTGTCCGCGGTGTGCAAGCAGACCGACCTCCCGGTGCGTGTGATGCTGCGGCTCAACGACACCTACACCACGACCGGGGGCGAGCTGACCCGGCTGGCCGGGCTGGCCCGGGACTACCTGGCGGTGGGTGCCAGCGGTGTCGCGTTCGGGTTCCTGGACAGTGACCTCACCGTCGACGTGGAGGTCTGCGAGCACCTCGCCACCGAGCTGGACGGCGTGCCCTGGACCTTCCACCGGGCCCTGGACGCCTCCTTGGAGACCGACCTTGCCTGGCGTCAGGTGCGCCACCTCCCGGGTCTCGACGCGGTGCTCTCGGCCGGGTCGCCGCGCGGGATGGGCACCGGGCACGAGGAGCTCACCGACCGCGCGTCGGCGGACCCCGAGGTGGCGCGGCTGCTGATGGCCGGCGGCGGCCTGCGCGGGGAGCACGTGCCGTGGCTGGTGCGGGCCGGGGTGCGGCAGTTCCACGTGGCCTCCTCGGTGCGGCCGGGCGGGTCGTGGAAGGCGCACGTCGATGCCGGTCACGTCCGGGCCTGGCGGATGCTGCTCGACGACGCCTCGGACCGGGCGGCGGGACGACCGACCGGGTGACGCTGCTGATCGACCCGCCGAACGCCCCCGGCTACGGCCGGCTCTGGTCGCACCTGGCCAGCGACAGCTCCTACGACGAGCTGCACCGTTTCGCCCAGTCGCTGGGCATCCCGCAGCGGGGCTTCGACCGCGACCACTACGACA
>JBDTXF010000429.1:0-3460 GCA_040006355.1 Nocardioidaceae bacterium
CGCGGTGACCCTGCAGATGCGGCTGATGCACGTCGCCGGCGAGTCCCAGACGCTCGGTGCCGCGATGAACCACGCGTCGCTCAACCTGGCCGCCGCGCTCGGTGCCTGGCTCGGCGGGCTGGTGATCGCAGCCGGCTTCGGCTACACCGCCCCGAGCCTGGTCGGCGCCGGTCTGGCGGTCGCCGGCCTGGCCGTCCTCGCGGTGTCGGTGCTGGTCCACCGGCGCGACACCCGCCGCGGCCCGGGTCAGGTCCCGGCCGCGGCGTACTCCTCGGCCAGCAGGTCGTAGGTGACGGTGTCGACCAGGCTGCCGTCGCGCAGCCTGAGCCCCCTGCGCTCGCGACCGACCCGGAGGAACCCGTTCGCCTCGATCACCCGGCGCGAGGCGATATTGTCCTCTGCGGCCGTCACCATCACCCGGACCAGCCCGAGACCGCCCTGCGCGGGGGCGGTGAACGCGTGACGGAGCACGAGGCCGCAGGCCTGCGTCATCAGGCCGCGCCCACGCGCCTCGGGATGCGCCCAGTAGCCGATCTCCGCCTCTCGCCCGGGCTTGAGGTCGAACAGCGAGATGGTGCCCAGCAGCCGGTCGTCGCCCGGGTCGGCGAGGGCCCACGAGAGACCCGAGCCGGACGCCAGCTGCTCGCCGCGCCCCCTCAGGTAGGACCGCGCGTCGCTGCGGGTGTACGGCGCGGGCAGCCGCCAGAACCAGTGGGCCGTGCGCGGGTCGTCACACGCCTCCACGATGCGATCGAGGTCGCCGTCCCGGTGGCCGCGCAGGACGACCCGGCCGGTTTCCAACGTCGGCACCTCGAGCCAGGGATGACGCGGCACCCTCTCGTCGTCGACGTGCAGCAGCCCGACCCAGCCGTCGAGGAGGTCGCCGCGCTGGGGGAGCCACTGCCCCAGGGTGGCCTCGCAGCTGAAGCCGAGGCGCCACGCGACCCGGCGCGAGGCCCAGTTGCCGGTGTGCGCCCACCAGATGACGGTGCGCAGCCGCTGCTCGGCGAAGCCCCACTCCAGCAGCAGGCGCACCGCGTCCGTCATGATGCCGCGCCCGCGCGCCCACGGGTGGGCCCCGTAGGCGACCTCGGCCCGGCGGTCGCCCTCGTCGCGGAGCTCGACGGTGCCGCAGAACCGCGGACGTCCGTCGTCGCCGGCGACCTCGACCGCGAACGCCCATCGCCCCAGGACCCAGCCGGTCGGCACCATGTCGTCGACGAAGCTCACCGCGTCCTCACGCGAGTAGGGGACCGGGACGGTCGTCCAGCGCTGGGTCGACGGGTCGAGGCACTGCTCGAGGACACCGTCGAGGTCGTCCTCCCGGTGCGCGCGCAGCGTCACTCGGCCGTCGGTCAGCACCGGGACGTCCTGGGGGAACCTCACCCGCACAACCCTGACGCGTCAACAGGCGGCCGGCAAACCTTTATCGTGGTGGTCATGGACGAGAGTGACAGACCGTGAACGGCACGATCGCCAACATCGGGCTCGTGGTCGTCTTCGTCCTGATCGGCGGTGTCTTCGCCGCGGCCGAGATCTCGCTGGTCTCGCTGCGCGACAGCCAGGCCCGGTCGATGGCGTCCCGGGGCCGGCGCGGGCGCATCGTCGCCGAGCTCAACAAGAACCCCAACCGGTTCCTGGCGGCCGTCCAGGTCGGGGTGACACTCGCCGGCTTCATGTCCGCCGCCTTCGGTGGTGCGACGCTCGCTGGGTCGCTGTCTCCCAAGCTGGTCGACGCGGGCCTGCCTGCGGGCGCCGCCGACATCACCGCCCTGGTGCTGGTCACCATCGCGATCTCCTACCTCTCCCTGGTCTTCGGCGAGCTGGCCCCCAAGCGGCTCGGCCTCCAGCGCGCGGAGGCTTTCGCGATGGCGCTCGGTCCCTCGGTGGACCGGATCGCGACCGCCACCCGCCCGGTGATCTGGGTGCTGTCGCGCTCCACCGACCTCGTCGTCCGGCTGCTCGGGGGCGACCCCAGCGCGAAGCGTGAGCAGATGTCCGACGAGGAGCTGCGCGAGCTGGTCAACACCCACGAGACCCTCGGCGAGGAGGAGCGGCGCATCGTCGAGGACGTCTTCGAGGCGGGGGACCGGCAGATCCGGGAGGTGATGATCCCGCGCACCGAGGTGCACTTCCTCGACGCGAACGCCCAGGTGTTCCGTGCCGCGAAGGAGGCGCTCGGCCAGCCGCACTCGCGCTACCCGGTGATCCGCGGCTCCGCCGACGACGTGATCGGGTTCGTGCACGTGCGCGACCTGCTCGACCCCGAGATGGCCAACCGCTCGCTGCGGGTCGCCGAGCTGGCCCGCCCGACGCTGGTGCTGCCCTGGACCCGGCCGATCCTGGCCGCGCTCGCGGACATGCGCCGCGAGGGCACCCACCTCGCGATCGTCGCCGACGAGTACGGCGGCACCGCCGGCATCGTGACCATGGAGGACCTGGTCGAGGAGCTGATCGGCGACATCAAGGACGAGTACGACGTCGACGAGGCCGAGACCACCCGGCACCGCGGCGGCGACATCGAGGTCGACGGGCTGCTCAACCTCGACGACTTCGAGGACGAGACCGGCGTCGAGCTGCCCGAGGGCCCCTACGAGACGGTCGCGGGCTTCCTGATGGCCCGGCTCGGGCGGATCCCCGGTGTCGAGGACTACGTGGACTACGCAGAGCGCCGGATCGCGGTCAGCGAGGTGGACGGGCGGCGGGTCGGACGCGTGCTGGTGACCGCCGTGCCCGACGTCGAGGTCGAGCACCCGCTGCTGGACGCCCACCCGGGCCCCGGCCCGGGCCCCGGCCCGGGCCCTGT
Source organism: Nocardioidaceae bacterium (assembly GCA_040006355.1). Taxonomy (GTDB): domain Bacteria; phylum Actinomycetota; class Actinomycetes; order Propionibacteriales; family Nocardioidaceae; genus Nocardioides_B. Next base: position 2,807 of record JBDTXF010000429.1, read on the forward strand.
GCCGGACCCGGTGCCCGACGCCGCCCCGGACCGGGCCGAGGAGCAGGTCTAAGAGCGCGCCTGGAAGGATGCCGCTCATGTCCGACGCAGCACCGAACCCCACCCCGGCCGCCCGTCCCCGGGTCCTCTCCGGCATTCAGCCCACCGCCGACTCGTTCCACTTCGGCAACTACCTCGGTGCGCTGCGGCAGTGGGTGTCCCTGCAGGACGAGCACGAGCCGTTCTTCTTCATCGCCGACCTGCACGCCATCACCGTCGAGCAGGACCCGCGGGTGCTGCGCGAGCGCGTGCTGCGGGCGGCGGCCCAGCTGCTCGCGATGGGCATCGACCCGGTCCGCTCGGCGATCTTCATCCAGTCGCAGGTGCCCGCGCACGTCCAGCTCGGCTGGGTGCTGCAGTGCCTGACCGGCTTCGGCGAGGCACGCAGGATGACTCAGTTCAAGGACAAGTCCGCCAAGGGCGGTGAGGGCCAGGCTTCCGTCGGGCTGTTCACCTACCCGGTCCTGCAGGCCGCCGACATCCTGCTCTACCGCCCGCAGTACGTCCCGGTCGGGGAGGACCAGCGTCAGCACCTCGAGCTCACCCGTGACCTCGCCGGCCGGTTCAACCACCGCTACAAGAAGACCTTCCGGCTGCCCGAGCCCTACATCCTCA
>JBDTXF010000430.1:0-3451 GCA_040006355.1 Nocardioidaceae bacterium
CGCACCTCAAGGTGATCCTCGAGACCGGCGAGCTGCAGACCTACGACAACGTGCGGCGGGCGTCGTGGCTCGCGATGATGGCGGGCGCGCACTTCGTCAAGACGTCCACCGGCAAGGTCCAGCCCGCAGCCACCCTGCCGGTCACGCTGGTGATGCTGCAGGCGGTCCGCGACTTCCGCACGGCGACCGGTCGACAGGTCGGGGTGAAGCCGGCCGGCGGCATCCGCACCAGCAAGGACGCGATCAAGTACCTCGTGATGGTCAACGAGGTCGCGGGACCGGACTGGCTCGATCCCGACTGGTTCCGGTTCGGTGCGTCCACGCTCCTCAACGACCTGCTCATGCAGCGCGCCAAGCTGACCACCGGCCGCTACTCGGGCCCCGACTACGTCACGCTGGACTGATCCCATGGTCTCCACGAGCTCGACCGGCGGGCGGTTCGACTACGCCCCGGCACCCGAGTCCCGCTCGGTCGTGGACATCCGGTCCTCCTACGGCCTGTTCGTCGACGGTGGGTTCGTCGACCCGGTCGAGAGCGGCTCCTTCAAGACCGTGAACCCGGCGACCGAGGAGGTGCTGGCCGAGGTCGCGGAGGCCTCCGCCGCTGACGTCGACCTGGCGGTCACGGCTGCCCGCCGTGCCTACACCCGGGTGTGGTCGAGGATGTCGGGTCGTGAGAGGTCGAAGTACCTCTTCCGGATCGCCCGCATCCTGCAGGAGCGCGGCCGCGAGCTCGCGGTGCTCGAGTCGATCGACAACGGCAAGCCGATCCGGGAGTCCCGCGACGTCGACGTGCCGCTGGCCGCGCAGTGGTTCTTCTACTACGCGGGCTGGGCCGACAAGCTCGAGCACGCCGGGTTCGGCCCCGCCCCACGGCCGCTCGGCGTGGCCGCTCAGGTGATCCCCTGGAACTTCCCGCTCCTGATGCTGGCCTGGAAGATCGCCCCGGCCCTGGCCTGCGGCAACACCGTGGTGCTCAAGCCCGCGGAGACGACGCCCCTGACCGCTCTGCTGTTCGCCGAGATCTGCCAGCAGGCCGACCTTCCGGCAGGGGTGGTCAACATCGTCACCGGGGCCGGCGACACCGGGCGGTCGCTGGTGGCCCACGGCGACGTCGACAAGGTGGCCTTCACCGGCTCGACCGAGGTGGGCCGCTCCATCGCCCGCGCGGTGGCCGGCACGAGCAAGCGGGTCACCCTCGAGCTCGGCGGCAAGGCGGCCAACATCGTCTTCGACGACGCCCCGCTCGACGAGGCGGTCGAGGGCATCGTCAACGGCATCTTCTTCAACCAGGGCCACGTCTGCTGCGCCGGCTCCCGTCTGCTCGTGCAGGAGTCGGTCGCGGCCGACGTGCTCGAGCGCCTCAAGATGCGGATGGCGACCCTGCGCGTCGGTGACCCGCTCGACAAGAACACCGACGTGGGTGCGATCAACTCGGGCGAGCAGCTGGCGAGGATCCGCGAGCTCGCCGACATCGGCGAGGCCGAGGGCGCCGGACGCTGGTCGCCGCCCTGCGACCTGCCGGCGCACGGGTTCTGGTTCCCCCCGACCCTCTTCACCGGCGTCACCCAGGCGCACCGCATCGCGCGTGAGGAGATCTTCGGGCCAGTGCTGTCGGTGCTCACCTTCCGCACCCCGACCGAGGCCGTCGAGAAGGCCAACAACACCCCGTTCGGTCTCTCGGCCGGCGTCTGGAGCGACAAGGGGTCCCGCATCTTGTGGGCGGCGGACCGGCTGCGGGCCGGCGTGGTGTGGGCCAACACGTTCAACAAGTTCGACCCGACCAGCCCGTTCGGCGGCTTCAAGGAGTCGGGCTACGGCCGCGAGGGCGGCCGGCACGGTCTGGAGGCCTACCTTGCCCAGTAGTCGGCCCAGTCATCGGCCCGGTGAGCGGATCGACGTCCGCAAGACCTACAAGCTCTACGTCGGCGGGGCCTTCCCGCGCTCGGAGTCCGGTCGCTCGTACGTCGTGCGCGATGCCTCGGGCGCCTTCCTGGCCAACGCGGCGCACGCCTCGCGCAAGGACGCCCGCGACGCGGTGCAGGCGGCCCGCAAGGCGTTCTCCGGCTGGGCCGGGCGCACGGCGTACAACCGGGGGCAGGTGGTCTACCGGGTCGCCGAGGTGCTCGAGGGCAGGCGGACCCAGCTCGTCGACGACGTACGCCGCAGCGAGGGCCTCTCAGCGCGGCGGGCAGGGACCGTCGTGGACACCAGCATCGACCGGCTGGTCTGGTACGCCGGGTGGGCCGACAAGGTCGCTCAGGTCGTCGGGGGCACCAACCCGGTGTCCGCGCCCTACTTCAACTTCTCCGTCCCGGAGCCGACCGGGGTCGTCGCGGTCCTGGCTCCCCAGGGCTCCTCGCTGCTCGGCCTGGTCAGCGTCCTCACTCCGGCCGTCGTGACCGGGAACACCGTCGTGGTCGCGGCCTCCCCGGACCGGCCGGTCCCGGCGGTCACCCTCGCCGAGGTGCTGGCCACCTCCGACGTCCCCGGTGGCGTGGTCAACCTCCTCACCGGGCCGTTCGCCGACACCGCCGCGACCCTGGCCTCGCACCTGGACGTCAACGCCCTGGACCTGACCGGGCTGGCGGGGCAGCCCGACGAGGCCGTCGAGCTCGAGCGGGCCGCGGCCGAGAACCTCAAGCGGGTGCTGCGCGCACCGGACCACGAGCCCGACTGGTCCCAGGACCCGGGCACCGCTCGTCTCACGGCCTTCCTGGAGACCAAGACGGTCTGGCACCCGATCGGCCTCTGAGCGGGTGCAGGCACAGGTCGTGGTCCTGGCCGGACCCTCCGGCTCCGGGAAGTCCCGTCTCAGCGAACGCCTGCGACAGTCGCTCGGCGTGGTGAGGCTCAACCTCGACGACTTCTACAAGGACGGCGACGACCCGACGCTGCCGCGGCGCCAGGACGGGCTCGTCGACTGGGACGACCCGGCGTCCTGGTCGCGCGAGGACGCCGTCGACGCGCTCGAGCGGCTCTGCCGTGACGGCCAGGCCGACGTCCCCGTCTATGACATCTCCGCCGACGGCAGGACGGGGGCCCGCCGGGTCTCGCTGGACGGCTCGACGTACGTCGTGGCCGAGGGGCTGTTCGCCCAGGAGGTGGTCCTCGGCTGCCGCGAGCGGGGACTGCTCGCAGACGCGGTGTGCGTGCGCAACCCACGGCTGGTGACCTTCTGGCGCCGGCTGACCCGGGACCTGCGCGAGCACCGCAAGCCGCCGCTGGTCCTGATCCGCCGCGGCTGGCGGCTGATGCGGGAGGAGCCCACGGTCGTCGCGCACGCCGTCGCCTGCGGTGCGGTGCCGATGACCCCGGACGAGGCCTTCGAGCGGGTCACAGGCCTGGTGACGGCCGCCGGCCCGTCGGCCTGACCGGCCGATCGGTGCAGGGTGCCGGCCTCACCGGCGCCGGGCTAGCGTGTGACCCATGGACACCTTCTCTCTCGGCA
>JBDTXF010000431.1:0-3443 GCA_040006355.1 Nocardioidaceae bacterium
GCCGGATCTCCAGCGGCTCCTCGGTGGCGAGACGATCCTCGTGGCGTCGTACGACGACCTCGGGCTGCGTCACGACCTCATGGACTCGGACGCGGGTGCTCGGTCCCGGTCGACGGTTCCGGCTCATGCACGCCAGCCTATATTTGGACTGAAATCCACCAACGTCCTCACGGGGCCTGTGCAGGCGCCGTGAGGACCAGGTGCGCCGACGAGGGAGGACGCATGCGCGAGCACCGCCGTGCGGTCGCACCCGGCGAGGGGTGGACCTCCGAGGTGTCCTCGGCAGTGGCGCTCGCGGGCTTCCTGTTCCTGGTCTTCGTCGGGTTCACGCTGCTGGCGATGGGCCCGCTGATCTCGCTCGACGCCTACTTCAACCTGACCCCGCCCCCGCCTGCCTGGGTGTCCTTCCTGCACGTCCTGGACCGGATCGGCCAGCGGGCGATCTGCCTGCCGGTGCTGGCGGTGGCGATGCTGGTGTGCTCCCGCCGGGTGCGCTCCTGGCGGCCGGTGTGGCTCGTGGGTGCCTCGGTCTTCTCGGTCAACCTCGTGGTGCTGATCCTCAAGGTCGGGCTGGGCCGCGGCCAGCCGGAGAAGGCGAACCCGTCGTTCTTCGTCGGGGGGATGGCCTATCCCTCGGGACACACCGCCAACATTGTGCTGGTCTACGGACTGGTGGTCTACCTCCTCGGGCACTTCCTGCGGCTCGGCCGCCGGACCCAGGGCCTGCTGTGGGCCACGGTGGTGGTCCTGTCGCTGACGATGGTGGTGACGTCGCTGACCCTGAACTGGCACTGGTTCGCGGACCTGATCGCCGGCCTGCTGATCGGTGGCGTGGTCCTCGAGCTCACCGCGGCGGTCGACGCGGCCGTCCCGCACACGGTGCTGGACCGCGGACCCCTGGAGGTCTGGCGGGCGGTGGCGCCGCGTCTGCGCGACCGTCGGGCGGACGCCGCCGTGCCGGCTGCTGCGGTCGCCCCCGCGGTGCCGGAGCCCGAGCCCGCTCCGCCCGCCCGGGAGTGAGCGAGTGAGTGAGTGAGTGAGAGGCTGGTGGGGTGGAACACGACCTGCACCTGCCCGGCCCTGACGTCTCACTGGTGCCGCTGGGGCTCCGGCACGCGGAGGCGCTCGCCGACCTCGGGGACCTCGAGGCGTATGCCTGGAACACCTCGCCGCCGCCCCTGGACGGTCCCGGCGCGCGGGCCAGCATCGAGGGGCTGCTGCGCGACCCGGGCATGACCGCGCTCGCGGTCACCGACACCGCCGACGACTCGCTGCGCGGCATCACCTCGTTCTACGAGCACGTGCCGTCGGTGCCACGGGTGGAGGTGGGCCACACGTTCTACGGGCGGCGGTTCTGGGGCGGGCACACCAACCCGGCCACCAAGCTGCTGATGCTCGCCCACGCGTTCGACGTGTGGGAGTGCGAGCGGGTGGCGCTGCGCTGCGACGCCGGGAACGAGCGGTCAGCGCTGGCCATCGCGCGGCTGGGCGCGCATCCGGAGGGGGTCCTGCGCGGGCACCGTCGCCGGTGGGACGGGACGGTCGCCGACACGGCCTACTTCTCCATCCTGCGCTCGGAGTGGCACGACGTGCACCGTGGGCTGCTGGCCAGGCTGGAACCGGTCCCCTAGGCGGTGCGTCCCATCGGCATGCGTGCACCCATCCCCGCCCTGGCAGCCCTCCTGACGGTGCTCCTCGGTGTCTCGGCCTGCGGTGACGGTGGGGCTGCCCCCGCCACCCCCTCGGCGGCGGGCTGCCGTGGCGCCGTCGTCGCTCGGGCGGACCTCGACGGTGACGGGACCGACGCGGCGGTCCGGCTCTGCGGCCACCGACTCGTGACGCGGCTCGGACCGGTCACGACCGACCTCGACGTGGCCGGCCTGCGCCTGCGCAGCGCCGGCGCGACGGTCGTGCACCGCGACGGCGCGGCCGACCTGGTCCTGCTGCGCTCGGCCTCCGTCGACGGACGGTGGCAGCCCCACCTGTTCGGGCAGTCCGGTCGGCGGCTGGCCGAGGTCGTCGCCGACGGCCGTCCCGTGCTCCCGGCGGTCACGACGCGGCTGGGGAGCGCCCCCCGGACGGCGACCTGCACCCCCGGCGGCGGGATCGCGGTCCTCAGTGCGGAGGCGCACCTGCCTCCGGGGATCGTGCTGGCCTGGGACGTCACCCGCACGACGTACGACGTGCGTGCGGCCTCCGCGGTGCGCACGGGCAGTGTCATGGTGCAGGAGGCGGCAGCCGACCCCACGCTGCGCAAGGTGATGCCGCACCTGTTCGACGGCACCCTGTTCGCGGACTGCGACTAGATGTCGATGTCCTCGGGCCGGCGGGGGCGGGTGACCGAGGTGACGTCGGCCTTGACGGCCCATTCGTCCTTGCCGAGCCGGGCCAGCGGGTCGAGCAGGTGGTAGTCGGGATGTCCGTCGACGAGGACGTCGTCCGCGACGCTGATCACGTTCACCCGGCCGAAGACCACGGTGGAGTCACCCAGCTCGATGGTGCTGTGCAGGGTGCACTCGAGGGCGGCCGGTGAGTCCTTCACCCGGGGAGGCCTCACCGACGTGCTCGGCTCCATCACGATGCCCAGCTGGGCGGGCTCGCTCTGGTCGGGTGCGAAGGACGCGGAGGAGTTGTTGACCGCCTCGATCAGCGGCCCGTGCGCGAGGTTCACCACGAACTCGCCCGTCTCCAGGACGTTGCGCAGCGTGTCCTTGGCGCCGACGGAGGTGAACGAGACGATCGGCGGGTTCGCGCACGCCACGGTGTAGAACGAGTGCGGCGCGAGGTTCACGGTGCCCTCCGCGGACAGCGTCGTCACCCAGGCGATCGGCCGGGGCACGACCACGGCGGTCATCAGCCGGTAGGCGTCCACGTCCTCGTCGTCGGTGCGGAAGTCGGTGCGCTGGTCGAAGGACATGACCCTGATCGTAGGCAGGCAGGACAATGGCGGCGTGAAGCTGACCCTGGACCTCCACGACATCTACAACCGCGGCACCGACATCGACCGGGCGCTCCGGGCCGTCATCGACGAGGCCGTCGCCAAGAAGGCTCCGCTCATCGAGATCATCCCGGGGAAGGGCTCGGGCGCCCTGAAGAAGAAGGTCCTGCGGTTCCTGGACCAGAAGGAGATCAAGGCGCTCTACCACCGGGTCGAGAAGGACTCGGACAACTTCGGGAGGATCTTCGTGCACTTCCGGTGGAAGCAGAGCCGGGGCCGCCGCTGATCAGCCAGGGGTGACCACGGCAGCCGTGAGCCGCGCCGCGCGCGCCGACCGCACGACGTCCTCGAGGAGCAGCGGCTCCTGGTCCGGCCCGGACAGCGGCACCCGCCAGTTGGGGTACTCGTCGGTGGTGCCGGGCTGGTTCTGGGTCCGTCGGTCGCCGACCGCGTCGGTGAGCGCCACGCACAGCAGCCTGGCCGGCGTCAGCGCGAGGTAGCGGTG
>JBDTXF010000432.1:0-3440 GCA_040006355.1 Nocardioidaceae bacterium
TCGACCCGACGGTGGGTGGGGCCGTTCGCCGGCTCGGCTACGACCGCGACCTGCAGCTCGTGCAGGGCGAGACCGGCCCGCTGCGCGCCGTCGTCCGGCCGGTGCCGGGCTACCGGAGCCTTCAGCTGGTCGGCTCGCGCCTGCGCATCCCCGCCGGTGTCGAGCTCGACCTCGGGGCGACCGCGAAGGCGGTGGCGGCCGACCGGGCCGCCGAGCTGGTGCATGTTGCCTTCGGCACCGGGGTGCTGGTCAGCCTCGGCGGCGACATCGCCACCGCGGGTGCGGCACCGGCCTCGGGCTGGCAGATCCACGTGCAGGACCGCGACGAGGACCCGTGGACCCAGGTCGAGCTGCCTGCCGGCTCCGCGATCGCCACCTCCAGCACCGTCTCGCGGCAGTGGAAGCGGGGCGGGCGCACCCTGCACCACATCGTCGACCCCCGCACCGGGCAGCCGGCCCGCCGGGTCTGGCGCAGCGTCACCGTCGCTGCGGAGACCTGCGCCCGGGCCAACGCGGTCACCACCGCCGCGCTCGTCCGTGGCGCCGGCGCCGAGGAGTGGGTGCGCGGTCTGGGGCTCCCGGCACGCTTCCTGCGCGAGGACGGCGTCCTGGTCCTCACCGACGGCTGGCCGAGGGGTGAGGCAGCATGACGCTCACCGAGTCGCTCTGGTATCTCGGCCGCGGCACCGGCATCGTCGCATTGGTGATGTTCACCGTGACGATGGTGCTGGGCATCACCACCCGCTCGGGCCGCCGCGTCGCGGGGCTCGACCGCTTCGGGGTCGCCGAGCTGCACAAGACCGCGAGCCTGGCTGGCACCGCGCTGATCCTGGTGCACGTCGGCACGCTGCTGTTCGACCCCTACGCCCAGCTCAGGCTGATCGACCTCGTGCTGCCCTTCGCCGGCTCCTACCGGCCGGTGTGGCAGGGTCTCGGCACGGCGGCGGTCGACGTGCTGCTGGTGATCGTCGCGACCAGCCTGCTGCGCCACCGGATCGGCCCGCGGGTGTTCCGGGCCGTGCACTGGGCGGCGTACGCCATGTGGCCGCTGGCCCTCGCCCACGGTCTCGGCAACGGCACCGACGCCGCCACCTTGTGGTTCCGCTCGATCGCCCTCGCCTGTGCGCTCGCCGTCACCGGCGCCGTCACCTGGCGGCTCTCGGCCGGGTACGCCGAGCGTGGCATGAGGCGCATCCCGCGCACTCCCGCCCACACCCAGCACCAGGAAGTGGTGTCCCGATGACCGTCCTGAGCTCCCCACCCGTGACCGAGGCCCCGACCGGGACCCGGCGGCTGCTCTTGGCACCCGGTCCGACGCTGGCCGAGCACCTGGCGACGTTCGGCCCGTTGCCGGTCGTCGACGACCTCGCCGCCGTGGTCGAGCAGTCCGACCTGACCGGCCGCGGGGGAGCCGGCTTCCCCGCGGCGCGCAAGCTGCGCGGCGTCACCCGGCTCGGCGGGGGCGTGGTCGTCGGCAACGGGGCCGAGGGGGAGCCGCTGTCGGACAAGGACCGCGTCCTGCTGCTCTCCGCGCCGCACCTGGTGATCGACGGCCTGGTGCTGACCGCCCGCGCGGTCGGCGCCAAGGAGGCCTACCTGGTGACGGCGCGCCCCGAGGTGGCCCGCCACCTGCGTCGCGAGCTGTCGCTGCGTCGCGACAGGCTGCGGATCCGGGTCGTGGAGGTCGCGGACCGCTTCGTGTCCGGTGAGGAGTCCGCGCTCGTGAACGCGGTCAACGGCCGACCCGGGCTGCCCTCGGACCGGTCGGTGCGGGTCTATGAGAAGGGCGTGAAGCGCCGTCCGACCCTGGTGCACAACGTGGAGACGCTGGCCCACATCGCACTGCTCGCCCGTTTCGGCGCCGCCTGGTTCGCGTCGGTCGGGACGGCCGACGAGTCGGGCACCTTCCTCGCGACCGTCGGTGGAGCCGTCTCCGCCCCCGGGGTCTTCGAGATCGCGCACGGGACGCCGTTGGCCTCCCTGCTGTCCTGGGCGGGTGCCGACGCCCACCACCCCCAGGCGGTGCTCGTCGGTGGCTACCACGGCGCCTGGGTGCCAGGTCACCTGGTCGGCTCCACGCGGATGAGCCGCGCGTCGCTGTCAGCCCACTCCGCGTCAGTGGGAGCGGGGATCGTCGCCGTCCTCGGACGGGACCGGTGCGGCCTCGTGGAGAGCGCCGGCGTCGCGTCGTACCTCGCCGGTCAGGTCGCCGGCCAGTGCGGACCGTGCATCAACGGCCTGCCCCGGATGGCCGACGCCCTGCAGCGGCTGGCCAGAGGTGAGCGCGACCCGCGCCTGGTCGACGAGGTGGGCCGGATGCGACAGCTGGTGGTCGGCCGCGGTGCGTGCGCGCACCCCGACGGTACGGCGCGCTTCGTGGCCAGCACCATGCACGTGTTCGCCGACGAGGTCGCTGTGCACCTGGGGGGTGGTTGCAGTGTCCAGGCTGCACGTTGACTGGACCCGGTGCGACGGCCACGGGCTGTGCGCCGACCTGGTCCCCGAGGTGCTCACCCGCGACGAGTGGGGCTACCCGATGCCGAGCTCCCCGGACAACCGGCAGCTCGTGGTCGGAACGGCTGTGATGGAGCACGCGCGCCGGGCCGCCGAGATGTGCCCGCTGCTCGCGCTGAAGCTGGTGTCCTGAGCCGGACCGGCCGGGGTCAGGCGGGCTCGGCGACGAAGACCGGGATCTCCCGGTCGGTCTTCTCCTGGTAGTCCGCGTAGGCGGGCCAGACCGAGACCGCCCGCTCCCACCAGACCGCCCGCTCGTCGCCGTCCGCCACCCGCACCCGGTAGTCGCTCGGGTGCGCGCCGTCCTGCAGCTCGACCGTGGGGTGCGCGACCAGGTTGTGGTACCACGTCGGGTGCTGGGGAGCGCCGCCCTTAGACGCGACCAGGGCGTAGGCCCCGTCGTGCTCGACCCGCATGACGGGGTTCTTGCGGAGCTTGCCGCTCTTCGCTCCGACGGAGGTGACCACGACGATCGGGACGCCCTGCAGGGTGGTGGCCTCCGTGCCCCCCGATGCTTCATAGGTCGCGACCTGGTCCCGGACCCACTGGGCCGGGCTGGGCTCGTAGTCACCGCTGAGTGTCATGGCGCCATCCTCCCCCCGGTCCGGTGGCGGGTAACCTCCGGGAATGGCTGAGAACCGCGTCTCGGAGACCTTCGACCCCTCCGCGTGGCGGCAGGTCCCCGGCTTCGAGGAGCTCACGGACCTGACCTACCACCGGGCCGTCGAGCACGGCACCGTGCGGATCGCCTTCGACCGTCCCGAGGTGCGCAACGCGTTCCGTCCGGGGACCGTCGACGAGCTGCTGCGGGTCCTCGAGCACGCCCGGATCTCCAGCGACGTCGGCTGCGTGCTGCTCACCGGCAACGGCCCCTCGCCCAAGGACGGCGGCTGGGCGTTCTGCTCCGGCGGCGACCAGCGGATCCG
>JBDTXF010000433.1:0-3431 GCA_040006355.1 Nocardioidaceae bacterium
AAGTTCACGTTGTTGATGAACTTCCCCGGGTGCTTCTCGGCCAGCACCCCGTTCTGGTCCGGACTGTTGAAGCCGTCGGTGTACCACTCCCGCAGGTTCGTGGGCTGGAAGATCGCCACGTCCACGTGGCCGTCCTCGAAGACATCCTTCATCAGGTCCTCTTCGGTGACCTTCTTGAAGTGCTCAGGCGTCCAGTGCGTCTCGGGCGGACCGAGACCCTGGTAGGCCTGGAAGCAGTCGATCCAGCCCTCGGCGTAGTTCTCGGCGCCCTTCACCCAGTTCTCAGGACTGGCGTCCCAGTAGTGCATGTGGCTGTCGACGATGAAGTACTTGTTGCCATCCTTCTCGTACACGTGTCCTCCTACTTCTCGAACGTCTTGAGGTCGAACCCGATGTACTCCGCGGCGTCCTCGGGGTTGGCGAACATGATGGTGCGGTCGTCCTCGTGGATCATCCGGCCGTAGTGCGTCGACATGTTCTCCTCGAACTCCGCGGCGTCGTAGTAGCCTTCCTCCTCGCCGAGCGCCTCCGAGATCTCGTCGTACATGAAGTCCATCCGGTTGACGCAGTCCACCCGGATCATCGACGGGAGGCGGGTGACCGTCACCCCGTCCTTGCTGCTCATCACCTCGGCGACGACGGCGCCCACCTGGTTGTTCATCAAGGTGACACCGCACATGTTCGAGGCCGTGTTGTCGGACTTGAACGAGCTCTCGGTGGTGGCGTAGCTGGTCTTGGTCGACTGGTAGGCGGTCACTGGGTCAGCTCCTTCGGGATGGTCAGGCTCAGGTCGGCGAGGATCCCGCTGAACCGGCTCTTGACGCGGTCCAGCCCGTCCTCGAAGCGAGGCGGCTTGGCGTCGGGCTGCGACCAGAGCGGCTGGAGCCCGCGGGCCGCGACCAGACAGCGCGGCACCCAGTCGGAGAGCCACTGGTCCATCAGCGCCTTGTTGTGGTCGGCGAACTCCTTGTCATTGGTGAGCAGCTCGAACATCGCCTTGGTGTAGCGCAGGTCCCTCGCGGCGTAGTCCCACTCACCGGCACCCACCACGGTGGGGGTCACGAAGTCGCCGTTTCCGGGCGAGGCCTGCTGCACCAGCTGGCTGCGGAACAGCTCGCCGACCAGCGGCTCGAAGACGATGTTGGCAGCGAAGATCGCCTCCGCCCAGTCGTCGATCCCGGTCAGCGCCTCGGCCACCCGCCGCACGCCCTGCCAGGCCGGGTCGCTGTTCCAGGTCTCGACGTGCGCGGCACCGTCGAAGCCCTCGATCTCCTCGCTGAGCGTGAGGTTGTAGAGCGCGAGGTCCTGGGCGAACCGGATCCGGTGCATGCTGTTCACCGAGATCGCGTTGTTGTGCATGTTCGTGGGGGCCCGGCGCTGCGCATTGGCGAAGAGGTAGAGGCCCAGGCCGTGCTCGACGTGCATCCACGCCCCGACGTTGCGCTCCACGAACGTGACCCAGTTGGGGTTCCACTGCGCGAAGGCCTTGGTCTCCCGTGCGGTGTCGATGTTCTGGTTGACCTGCCGCTCCACGTTGGAGTTGTTGCGGTAGAACGTCAGCTCCCACTCCTCGTTGGGATCGCGGAACTCGTGCCACCCGTGGGCCGGCCACTCGTAGCCCTTGCCTCCCGAGCCGGGAAAGCGCTCGGGGTCCCCTCGGTCCACACCCCAGGCCTTGAGCGCGGTCCAGTCGAGCGGGTACCCCCCGCGCCCGTCGGAGAACCCGTAGAGCCAGCCCTGGGCCAGGTAGTGGCGAGGGTCCGGTTGCACCTCGACGGTGACGTCCTCGTAGTGGGATTGCTTGCGCTTCTGCGGGGTGTAGTAGTTGTAGCGCCGAGACGTGGAGTCGGGGAAGGTCTTGGCGCCGGCCTCGGCGTCGGTGAACTCGGGCTTCGGTGAGCTGCGTTCCAAGGTGGTCATGTCCGACTCGCTTTCGGCTAGGGGTGGTCCGGCCCGTCAGGCCGAGCCTGTGGTGGTGAACTTGTCGTAGTAGATGTGCTTCTCGTCGGCGCCGAGGGTGCTCAGCACGTCCATCGCCGCCTCGACCATCGGCGGCGGCCCGCAGACGTAGCAGTCGGTGCTGGACAGGTCGGACTCGTGCCGGGTGACGACATCGGTGATCATGCCGACCTCGCCCTTCCACTCGCCGCCGTCCACGGCCTCCGAGAGCGCCGGGACGAAGGTGAAGTTCGGGAGCGTCACGGAGAGCTCGTGGAGCTCCTTCTCGAAGCACAGGTCGCGTTCGGTGCGGGCGCCGTAGTAGTACGTCGCCTTGCGGGTGCTCCCCCGCTCGGCGAGGGACCGCAGCACCGACAGGATCGGTGCCATGCCGGCCCCTCCCCCGACGAACACCAGGTCGGAGTCCCGGCCGTCCCGCAGCGTGAAGACCCCGAACGGCCCGGTCACGTCGAGCCGGTCACCGACCGACAGCCGGGTGTCGAGGAAGTGCGAGAACTGCCCGTCGGGGTAGACCCGGATCACGAACTCCAGCTGACCGCTCTCCTTGCTCGAGGTGTTGGCCATCGAGAACGACCGGGTCTCCTCGGTGCCGGGGATCGCGATGTCGACGTACTGCCCCGGCCAGAACTTGACGTCCTGCGGCTCGACCAGCCTGAGCACGACGTGCCGCATGTCATGGGTGACCGGGTCCATCGAGACGACCTCGGCGACGGCCTCCTGGATCGGGTGGCCGGACCGGAGCATCTCCTCGTCGTAGTTGAGCAGCTCGATCGTGACGTCCTCATAGACGTGGGCCCGGCACAGCAGCGTGAAGCCCTCGTCCAGCTCGAAGTCGGGAAGCGCGAACGTCGAGTACTTGTCCAGCTCGATGTCCTCGCCCTCGAGGACGAACGACTTGCAGGAGGCGCACTGCCCCTCCTTGCAGCCGTGCATGAGCGTGATGCCCTGCTCGGCGGCGGCGCGCAGCACGTTCGTCTCCTCGTCGACCTCGATCTCGATGCCCACCGGCTCGAAACGCACGACATGCTTCTCGCCCATGGGCTCCCTTCCGTCGAACGTCGTCGTGACCCGGAAAGGAGGGCCGGCGCCTGGGCGCCGGCTCCTCCTCACCGGTCTGTCGGATTCGCTGCTCAGGCGTCAGCAGGCGCTGGGCGCCCGGCAGGGCCACCCTTGATGTAGTGCGCGTGGAAGGCCTGCTGCTCCGCGGGAGTCATCTCGTTGAGCAGCACGTTCGGGCTCTGCAGCGGTGGCATCCGGCGCAGGTGGTCCAGGTTCCACATCTTCTTCGGGTCCAGGTTGAGGTGCGGCTGCGCCACCAGCGTGTGTCCGTCGTCCCTGACATAGCCCATGTCGGAGACGACGTCGGCCCAGTTCCAGCCGTGGTAGAGCGTCTCCCACTCGCGCTTGCCGATGAGCTGACCCATGTTCGGGGTCTCCCGGCCCTGGTACGTCGGACGGAACGCCTCGACGTC
>JBDTXF010000434.1:0-3426 GCA_040006355.1 Nocardioidaceae bacterium
GTGCCGTCGGCTCGAACGACCACGCCGACCGTTCTGCGCGGGCGCCGGTGGACTTCGTAGGGGCAGGTTCCGTGAGAGAGGCGCAGTTCGTAGTCCGTCGACCTCGACGAGCCGGGCGTAGTGGCCGGTGGCGACGGCGTCGAACCCGAGGGCGACGGCCCTGTCGAGCACGGCGGTGAACTTGATCTTCTCGTTGCAGCGCAGGCAGGGGTTCGGCGTGCGGCCGGCGGCGTACTCCGCCAGGAAGTCCTCCACGACGTCCTCGTGGAAGCGGTCGCTGAGGTCCCAGACGTAGAACGGGATCCCGATCACGTCCGCGGCCCGGCGAGCATCGTTGGCGTCCTCGACCGTGCAGCACCCGCGGGCTCCGGTGCGGTAGGACTGCGGGTTGCGGGACAGGGCGAGGTGGATGCCGGTCACGTCGTGGCCGGCCTCGGCCGCCCGGGCGGCGGCCACGGCGGAGTCGACGCCGCCGGACATCGCAGCAAGCACGCGCACGGCGCTCAGCCGACCCTCTTCGACGCGCCGGAACCGGCCGCCGCCCCGGCGGCGCGGGCCCGCTCCACCACGGGGCCGATCGCCTCGACGAGTGCGTCCACGTCGGACCAGGTGCTGGTGTGGCCGAGGGAGAGCCGCAGCGAGCTGCGCGCCTCGTCCTCGCCGCGGCCCATCGCCAGCAGCACGTGCGAGGGCTGTGGGACCCCGGCCGAGCAGGCCGACCCGGTCGACGTCGCGATGCCGCGCGCGTCCAGGAGCATCAGCAGGGAGTCACCCTCGCAGCCGGGAAAGGTCAGGTGTGCGTTGCCCGGGAGCCGGTGGTCGAGCGCGGTGTCCGGGTCGCCGTTGAGCTCCGCGTCGGGCACCTGCTCGCGCACTCGTCGCACCAGGGCATCCCGCAGTCCTGCGACCCGCGAGGCGTGGTCGGCCTGCTGCTTGACGGCGAGCTCGACCGCAGCCGCGAACCCGGCGATCGCCGGGGTGTCGATGGTGCCCGAGCGGATGTCCCGCTCCTGTCCCCCGCCGTGCAGCTGGGGTGTCACGTCGAGATCACGTCGCACGACGAGCGCGCCGACGCCGTAGGGCCCGCCGACCTTGTGCGCGGTGAGGGTCAGGGCGTCGACACCGCAGGCCGCGACGTCGACGGGCACCTGTCCGACCGCCTGCACGGCGTCGGTGTGCACCGGGACACCGTGTGCGTGCGCCATCTCGACCATCTCTGCCAACGGCTGCACGGTGCCGACCTCGTTGTTGCCCCACATCACCGACACCAGGGCGACCGAGCCCGGGTCGCGCTCGAGGGCCGTGCGCATCGCCGCCAGGTCGAGCCTGCCCAGCCGGTCCACCGGCAGCAGCTCGACGTCGGCGTGCTCGTGCTCGGCCAGCCAGTGCAGCGGGTCGAGCACCGCGTGGTGCTCGACGGAGGTGGTCAGGATGCGGGTGCGCCTCGGGTCCTGGTCGCGGCGTGCCCAGAACAGGCCCTTGAGCGCCAGGTTGTCGGACTCCGTGCCACCGGAGGTGAAGACCACCTCACCCGGACGGCAGTTCAGCGCCTGGGCGATGGTCTCGCGGGACTCCTCGACGACGCGGCGCGCGGCGCGACCGGAGGCGTGCAGCGAGGACGGGTTGCCCAGCCGGGTCAGCTGCCCCGTCATCGCCGCGACGGCCTCGGGGTACATCGGGGTAGAGGCGGCGTGGTCGAGGTAGACGGAGTCCTGGGTGTCGTTCATCGCACCCACCAGCCTACGGCGTGCCGCGGACGGGTCAGCCCCGACGGTCCGGCCCCGCTCTGAGGGGGGTGATCCGGATGAGCACCCGCTGCTCACGCTCCATCCCGGCGCGGTAGACGTCCCAGTCCTCGGCCTCCCCCGACACCCGACGGTAGTAGTCCACCAGGGGCTCCATCGCCTCGGGCAGCGCGACCACCTCGGCCTCCCCCTCGACGTAGATCCACTCGCCGAAGAAGGCGTCCGAGAGCACGCAGAGCTGGGCCCACGGGTCCGCGCGCAGGTGCTTGGTCTTGAAGGCGGTCTCGCGGCTGCTGATGGTCAGCCGACCCTCGCCGTCGACGCCCACGACGACCGGGCTCTGCTGGATGCCACGCCGGGTGCGGGTGGCCAGCACGGCGCGGTGGTGAGCGCGGACGAAGTCGCGTGCCTGGTCGAGGTCCATGGGGGCAGTCTGGCCGGTCCGCGGGCGAGGGGGTAGGCCTCACCCCTCGGAGCCCGTCGCCGACCCGGGAGACGTCGCCCACGTCACAGCCGACACGACCCCGGCGATTCGTGCCCGGGACACCCCGCCCGGTAGTCTTGTGATTGCTGGCCCCATCAGTTCTGCCTCGGGCCAGGCATGCGTCATCCACCGAGCGCCGCGACCTCCTCACCTCGTTCCACCGTGGGGACCTGGGTCGCGCCGGGCAGGACGACCCACCTTCCTCTCATCGGAGTCACCCCCATGGCGGACAACAACGCCCGCACCTTCACCGAGCTCGGCGTGCCTGGACCTCTGGTCGCAGCGCTCACCGACGCCGGCATCACCAATCCCTTCCCGATCCAGACCGCGACCCTGCCCGACTCACTGGCCGGACGCGACGTCCTCGGCCGGGGGCGCACCGGATCCGGCAAGACCTACGCGTTCGTCCTCCCGCTGCTCGCCCGGCTGGCGGCCGACCCCCGCAAGCGTCGCGCGAACAAGCCGCGTGCCCTGGTGCTCGCACCCACCCGTGAGCTGGCCAGCCAGATCGAGGCCGCGATGGCCCCCCTGGCCAAGGTCGTCGGCCTGAACACCATCACCATCTTCGGTGGCGTGCGCCCCAACCCGCAGATCCAGGGTCTGCGCAACGGCGTGGACATCGTGATCGCCTGCCCGGGTCGGCTCGCCGACCATGTGCAGACCGGCTACGCGGACCTCAGCGGCATCGAGGTGACCGTCCTGGACGAGGCCGACCACATGGCCGACCTGGGCTTCCTCCCGGTCGTCCGTCGGCTGATGGACAAGACCCCGTCCGAGGGCCAGCGGATGCTGTTCTCCGCGACCCTCGACGGCGGCGTCGACGTGCTGGTCAAGCGCTTCCTCCACGACCCGGTCACCCACAGCGTCGACTCGGCGCAGTCCCCGGTCTCGCAGATGACGCACCACGTCCTGCACGTCACCAAGGAGGGCCGGGTGCCGGTCCTGGCCGAGCTCACCGCCGCACCCGGCAAGACCATCGTGTTCACGCGCACCAAGCACGGTGCCAAGGCACTGGCGCGCCAGCTCAACTCGCGCGGTGTCCCCGCGGTGGAGCTGCACGGCAACCTGGCGCAGAACGCGCGGACCCGCAACCTGACCGCCTTCGGCGACGGTACGGCGACCACGCTCGTCGCCACCGACATCGCGGCGCGAGGGATCCACGTGGACGACGTCAGCCTCGTCGTGCACGCGGACCCG
>JBDTXF010000435.1:0-3419 GCA_040006355.1 Nocardioidaceae bacterium
ACAAGGAGCTGGTCTGCACCACGTGGGCGCTCAACGAGGCGAGCGTCGAGAAGGCGTCCCGGGAGCGGATGATCGAGGTGGTCGTCGAGGTGGACGGCCGGCCGCTGTCGCGCTGGGGCTGTGACGGCGTGGTGTGTGCCACCCCCACCGGCTCCACGGCCTACAACTTCAGCGCCGGCGGACCGATCGTGTGGCCCGAGGTGGAGGCGCTGCTGATGGTCCCGATCAGCGCGCACGCGCTGTTCGCCCGGCCGCTGGTGATCTCACCCAGCTCGGTGTTGGCGGTCGAGGTGCTGGCCCGCACCGACGGCGCGGGCGTGCTGTGGTGTGACGGTCGGCGCACCGTCGACCTGCCGCCGGGCGCCCGGATCGAGGTGCGCCGGGGCCGCACCCCGGTGCGGCTGGTCCGGCTCCACCGGGCGCCGTTCACCGACCGGCTGGTCGCGAAGTTCGACCTCCCGGTCGCGGGCTGGCGGGGCGCGGCGGAGCGTCGGCGCAGGGGCGGTTCGCGCGGTGAGACCGAGGCTGCCTGGGACTCCGAGCTCGGCAGTGGTCACGATGCTTGAGGAGCTGCGCATCACCTCCCTCGGAGTGATCGAGGAGTCCGTCCTGGAGCTGGGGCCCGGCTTCACCGCGATCACGGGGGAGACCGGCGCCGGCAAGACCATGGTGGTGACCGCGCTCGGCCTGCTGCTCGGCGGGCGCGCCGACACCGGAGCAGTCCGCACCGGTGCCAGGGCCGCCCGTGTGGAGGGTCTGGTCACCATCCACGACCAGCAGAGCCCCACCCTTGCCGCTGCCCTCGCCGCCGCCGTCGACGCCGCCGGCGGTGAGATCGAGGACGGCCGGCTGCTGCTGGCCCGACAGATCTCCGCCGAAGGTCGCTCCCGGGCCTTCGCCGGCGGCGCGTCGGTGCCGGTCGCGACATTGTCCTCACTGGCCGACCCGCTGGTCGCGGTGCACGGTCAGTCCGACCAGCACCGGCTGCTGCAGCCCGCCGCCCAGCGGGACTCCCTCGACAGCTTCGCCGGCACCGAGGTGCTGGCGCTTCGCGCCCGGTTCGCCCAGGGCCACGCGGCGCTGCGCGCCACCGAGAGCGAGCTCGCCGACGTCGTCGCGTCCTCGCGGGAGCGGGCCCGCGAGGCCGACCTGCTCCGCCTCGGCCTCGCCGAGGTCGAGGCGGTGGACCCCCAGCCGGGAGAGGACCTCGCCCTGTCGGCCGAGGAGGGTCGGCTCGGCTTCGCCGACACGCTGCGCACCGCCGCCGAGCAGGCCCGCGAGTCGCTGTCCGCCGACGAGGGCCAGGACGCCCTCGGTGCGGTGGCCGCAGCGCGGCGGCTGCTCGAGGGGGTCCGGGAGCACGACACCGAGGTGGCCGGGCTGGCCGACCGGCTGGCCGAGGTCAGCTACCTGCTCTCCGACGTGGCTGCCGACGTGTCGTCCTACGCCTCGGGTCTCGAGACCGACCCGGCCAGGCTGGCCGCGGTCTCCGAGCGTCGGGCCGCGCTGGTCGCCCTGATGCGCAAGTACGGCGACACCGTCGACGACGTGCTCGCGTGGGCAGAGCACTCCGCGACCCGGCTGCTCGACCTCGACACCACCGATGAGCAGATCGTGGAGCTGACCGGGCGCCGCGACCGGATCCGGGCCGAGCTCGGCGAGCTGGCCGGAGCACTGTCGGCCGGTCGCGCCACGGCTGCGCTGGCCCTCGGCACGGCGGTGACCTCCGAGCTGGTGTCCCTGGCGATGCCGCACGCCGAGCTGCGGGTCGCGGTCTCGCAGACCGATGCCGGCCCGGACGGCCTCGAGGTCGGGGGGCGCACGCTGCGGTGCGGACCCACCGGTGTCGACGACGTCGAGCTGCTGCTGGCGGCCAACCGGGGGGCCGAGCCGCGGCCGCTGGGCAAGGGTGCCTCAGGGGGCGAGCTCTCGCGGGTGATGCTCGCCGTCGAGGTGGCGCTGGCCGCCACCAACCCGGTCCCGACGTTCGTCTTCGACGAGGTCGACGCCGGGGTCGGCGGCAAGGCCGCGGTCGAGGTGGGTCGCCGTCTGGCCCTGCTGGCACGGCACGCCCAGGTCCTGGTCGTCACCCACCTGCCGCAGGTGGCAGCGTTCGCCGACCGGCACGTCGTGGTCGTCAAGAGCAGCGACGGCACGGTCACCACCTCGGGGCTGACCACCCTCGACGGGCCGGGCCGGGTGCGCGAGCTGTCGAGGATGCTCGCGGGACTCGAGGACTCGCAGACCGCGCTCGCCCACGCCGAGGAGCTGCTGGCGACCGCCCAGCGGTCCCGCTCGGGCTCCGGCTGAGGGAGCCACACACCCGTCCGCCTCCCGGGAATGCGCCGACCTCCGTGTCAGGATTGCCGCGACATGAAGTTCCCCTCCCGTCATGCGTCCGTCGACGACCTGCCCGGGGTCAGTGGCACCGTCCGGATGGACCGCCGGACCGGGCCGCTGCTCCGCCGCCTGCGTCCCGGCGACATCGCCGTCATCGACCACCTCGACCTCGACCGCGCGATCGCCGAGGCGCTCGTCGACCTCGGCGTCGTCGCGGTCGTCAACGCCTCGCCGTTCATCTCCGGCCGCTACCCCAACCTCGGCCCGGAGCTCCTCGCCGGTGCGGGGGTGCCGATGGTCGACGACGTCGGGACGGAGGTGTTCGCGAAGCTCCGTGACGGCAGCGTGGCCCGCGTCCTGGGGGGTGCCGTGCTGGTCGGCACCGACGAGGTGGTGTCCGGGCGAGAGCTCGGTCGCGAAGAGGTCGTCGAGCTGATGCAGCAGGCACGCAGCGGTCTGTCCACCCAGCTGCAGAGCTTCACCCACAACACCACCGAGTTCCTGCGACGCGAGCAGGAGCTGCTGCTGAACGGGCTGGGAGTCCCGGAGACGCTGACCCGGATCGAGGGCCGTCCGGTGGTCGTGGTGGTCCACGGCTACGACTACCGCGAGGACCTCAAGCGGCTCAAGCGCTTCGTGCGCGAGCAGCGACCCGTGCTGATCGGTGTGGACGCGGGTGCCGACGCGCTGCTCGCCGCCGGCCATCGCCCCGACCTGGTGGTGGTGGGCGCGGACGGCCTGGCACAGGGGAGCACGGCCTCGGACTCCGGCGGCACCGCCTCGGACAAGGCCCTGCGCGGTGCCCGCGAGGTCGTGCTGCACACCGACCGGTCCGGGCGCGCCGTCGGCGCGGACCGACTGGACCGGCTCGGCGTCCGGCACCTGACGCTGTCGGCCTCGGGGACCAGCGAGGACGTCGCGCTGCTGCTGGCCGACGTCCGCGGAGCCAGCCTGATCGTCGCGGTGGGCACGCACGCCACGCTGGATGAGTTCCTCGACCGCCAGCGTGCCGGGCTCGCCAGCACCTTCCTGACCCGGCTGCGGGTCGGCCCGAAGCTGGTCGACGCCAAGGGGGTCCC
>JBDTXF010000436.1:0-3408 GCA_040006355.1 Nocardioidaceae bacterium
CGGGCCGCGGCGGTGGGGTCGGCGAACGGGTCGAAGTAGTCCATGACCCGGGAGAGGTAGAGGTAGGTCAGCGCGTCGAATCGCTCCACGAACACCCGGCCCTGGTGGTCGAGGTAGGACTCCACCTCGAAGTCGGTGGTCAGCCGACCGGCGCCCTCGCTGCGCCGACGGCGACCGAACTTGGCGGTCAGCGACTCCTCTGAGACGTAGGTGATGTGCGCCATCATCCGGGCCACCGTCAACCCGATCTCCGGGCGTCGTCCGGTGTCAGGGTAGCGGCCGCCGGCGAAGGCCGGGTCGCTCAGGATGGCGGTCCGTGCCACCGAGGAGAAGGCGATGTTCTGCGCCGTGAGCTGCGAGGAGGCACCGACCAGGACGGCCCGGTCGAGCTGGTCGGGGGCGTCGATCGCCCACTGCAGGATCTGCATGCCCCCGAGCGAGCCGCCGACGGCCGCGTGCACCCGCTCGACGCCCAGGTGCTCCAGCAGCCGTCGGTGCACGGCGACCAGGTCGCTCATCGCGAGCAGCGGGAAGTCCAGGCCGTAGGCGCGACCGGTGCGCGGGTCGGTCGACAGCGGCCCCGTGGTGCCCTGGCAGCCGCCGAGCAGGTTCGCGCAGACCACGAAGAACCGGTCGGTGTCCACGGGTCGCCCCGGACCCACCAGGGAGTCCCACCAGCCCGGCCGTGACGGGTCACCGTGGTGCCCCGCGGCATGGGCGTCCCCGGTCAGGGCATGGCAGACCACCACCACGTTGTCGCGCGACGGCGACAGCACGCCGTACGTCTCGAAGGCGACCTCGACGGGTCCGAGCACCGCACCGGACGTGAGCACCAGCGGGTCGCCCTTGGTGAACAGGACGACCCGCTCGGTGCGCACCAGGCCGATGCTCACGGGTGGAGCCGGGTCACTTGGCAGCGGTGAGCGCCTGGTCGAGGTCGGCGATCAGGTCCTCGATGTGCTCGATGCCGATGGATAGCCGCACCAGGTCCTCGGGCACGCCCGCGCTGTCGAGCTCCTCGGGGGTGAGCTGGGAGTGGGTGGTCGTCGCGTTGTGGATGGCGAGCGACTTGGCGTCGCCGATGTTGGCGAGGTGGCTGAAGAGCTGCAGGGCCTCCACGAACCGCTTCCCACCCTCTCGCCCGGACGTCACGCCGAAGCTGACCAGGCCGCCGTACCCGCGTCCGGTGAAGAGCCGGTCGGCCACCTCCTTGCTGGGGTCGCCCTCGAGACCCGGGTAGTTGACCCAGGAGACCGCCTCATGGGCCTGGAGGTACTGCGCGACGGCCAGCGCGTTGGAGCTGTGCCGCTCCATCCGCAGGTGCAGGGTCTCGAGGCCCTGCAGGAAGAGCCAGGAGTTGAAGGGGGTGATCGCGGCGCCGGTGTTGCGCAGCAGCACCGTGCGCGCCCGGATGATGTAGGCCAGCTCGCCCACGGCCTCGGTCCAGACGGCACCGTGGTACGCCGGGTCGGGGGTGGTCAGACCGGGGTAGCGCTCCGCGTGCGCCGCCCAGTCGAACCTGCCGGAGTCCACGATCACCCCGCCGATCGACGTGCCGTGGCCGCCGATGTACTTCGTGGCCGAGTGCACGACGATGTCCACGCCGTGGTCGAAGGGCCGCACGAGGTACGGCGTCGGGGTGGTGTTGTCGACGATCAGCGGCAGCCCCTGCGCGTGGGCCGCCTCGGACCACGCGTCGAGGTCGACGACGTTGATCTTCGGGTTGCCGACCGTCTCGGCGAAGACCAGCTTGGTCTTCTCGTCGACGGCCGCGGCCAGCTCCTCGGGCTTGGTCGGGTCGACGAAGCGGACCTCGATCCCGAACTGCGGGAGGGTGTGCGCGAACAGCGCGTAGGTGCCGCCGTAGAGCGTCGAGATCGCCACGATGTTGTCGCCGGTGTAGGTCAGGTTCAGCACGGCGTAGAAGGTCGCCGACGAGCCGGAGGCGACCGCCAGCGCGCCCACTCCGCCCTCGAGCTGGTTGATCCGGTCCTCGAAGACCGACTGGGTCGGGTTCATGATCCGGGTGTAGATGTTGCCCGGCTCGGCCAGCGAGAACAGGTTCGCCGCGTGCTCGGTGTCGTTGAAGACGTAGGACGTGGTCTGGTAGATCGGCACGGCCCGCGCGTTCGTGGTCGGGTCGGCCTCCTCCTGCCCGGCGTGCACGGCGAGGGTCTCGGGTCGATGCGTCATGGGGGTCTCCGACTGCAGAGGGCTGGTGGCTTCGCTGCGACAAAGTCGCGTGCCCAGCATGACTTTCGTCGCTCGCTACGGGAAGGGTGTCCGCAGGGCGAGACCGGGCCGGTCGCTAACCTGACCGGGTGAGCAATGACATGCGGGCGCTGGCCGAGGACCTCCGCTCGCGACTGGCCGCCGCGCGGCAGGGCGGCAGCGAGGCCGCAAGGCAGCGGCACACCGGCCGGGGCAAGCTGCTCGTCCGCGACCGGGTCGACCGGCTGCTCGACGCGGGCAGCCCGTTCCTGGAGCTCAGCCCGCTGGCTGCGACCGGGATGTACGACGACGCCGTCCCCTCGGCCGGAGTGGTCACCGGGGTGGGCCGGGTCTCCGGCCGCGAGTGCGTGGTGGTGGCCAACGACGCCACCGTCAAGGGCGGCACCTACTACCCGCTGACGGTCAAGAAGCACCTCCGGGCCCAGGAGGTGGCCCGCGCCAACCGGCTGCCGTGCGTCTACCTCGTCGACTCCGGCGGGGCCTTCCTGCCGATGCAGGACGACGTGTTCCCCGACCGGGAGCACTTCGGCCGAATCTTCTTCAACCAGGCCAACCTGTCCGCCCGGGGCATCCCCCAGGTGGCCGCAGTGATGGGCTCCTGCACCGCCGGGGGGGCCTACGTGCCCGCGATGTCGGACGAGAGCGTGATCGTGAAGGACCAGGGCACCATCTTCCTCGCCGGGCCTCCGCTGGTGAAGGCCGCGACCGGTGAGGTGGTGACCGCCGACGACCTCGGCGGCGGCGACGTGCACGCCCGCCGCTCCGGTGTGGTGGACCACCTCGCCCACGACGACGCGCACGCCCTCGAGATCGTCCGCTCGATCGTCGCCACCTTCGAGCGCCGGACGCCGCCCTCGCTGGAGACCCACGAGCCGGAGGAGCCTGCCGAGGACCCCGACGGCCTCTACGACGTGGTGCCCGCCGACTCGCGGACGCCGTACGACGTGCGCGAGGTGATCCGCCGGGTGGTCGACGCCTCGCGCTTCCACGAGTTCAAGGCGCTCTACGGCGAGACCCTGGTGTGCGGCTTCGCCCGGATCTGGGGCTACCCGGTGGGCATCCTGGCCAACAACGGCATCTTGTTCTCCTCCTCCTCGCTCAAGGGCGCGCACTTCATCGAGCTGTGCAACCAGCGCGGCATCCCGCTGGTGTTCCTGCAGAACATCACCGGCTTCA
>JBDTXF010000437.1:0-3407 GCA_040006355.1 Nocardioidaceae bacterium
GCTGGTGTGGCAGTGGACGCCGTTCATGATGCTGATCCTGCTGGCCGGCCTGCAGTCCCAGCCCGGCGACGTCCTCGAGGCGGCCAAGATCGACCGCGCCGACGGCCTGCAGACCTTCCGCTACATCACCCTGCCGCACCTGCGTCAGTACATCGAGCTGTCGGCCCTGCTCGGTTCCATCTACGTCGTCCAGACCTTCGACGCGATCTACACCATCACCCAGGGCGGCCCGGGGTCGGCCACGACCAACCTGCCCTACGAGATCTACCTGACGATGTTCCGCAAGTACGAGTACGGCGAAGCAGCCGCCGCCGGGGTGGTGGTGGTGGTCGGCACGATCCTGGTCGCCACCTTCGCCCTGCGCACCATCTCGTCCCTGTTCAACGAGGAGAACGCACGATGAGCATCGATGTCGAGACCCCGACCGGCGACGAGCAGGTCGCACCCACGCCCGTGGAGAAGCGCCGCCGCGCCAAGAAGGTCAAGGAGGACACCTCCGCCAAGGCCGGCCCCGGCTGGGCGTTGCTGGCCTGGGTGGTGACCCTGCTGTTCTTCGCTCCGGTGGCATGGATGGTGCTGACCTCGCTGCACACCGAGAACGACGCCGCCACCAACCCGCCCTCGATCTTCGCGCCCCTGACGTTCTCCAACTACGGCGCGCTCTTCGACCGAGGGGTGTCCTCGTTCCTGATCAACTCGGCCACCGCCAGCATCGTCTCGACGATCCTGGTCCTGGTGCTGGCGGTCCCCGCGGCGTACGCCCTGGCGATCAAGCCGGTCGAGAAGTGGACCGACGTGATGTTCTTCTTCCTGTCCACGAAGTTCCTGCCGCCGATCGCGGCGCTGCTGCCGATCTACCTGATCGTCAAGCAGGCCGGGATGCTCGACAACGTCTACACCCTGGTCATCCTCTACACCTCGATGAACCTGCCGATCGCGGTCTGGATGATGCAGTCGTTCCTCGCCGAGGTCCCCAAGGAGATCCTCGAGGCCGCCCAGGTCGACGGCGCCGGGCTGCTGCGCATCCTCACCCAGATCATCGCGCCGATCGCAGCGCCCGGCCTCGCCGCGACGAGCCTGATCTGCTTCATCTTCAGCTGGAACGAGTTCATGTTCGCGGTCAACCTCACCGCGACCCGGTCCTCGACCGCGCCGATCTTCCTGGTCGGCTTCATCTCCAGCCAGGGCCTCTTCCTCGCCAAGCTCTGCGCCGCTGCCACCCTGGTCTCACTGCCCGTGCTGATCGCCGGGTTCGCGGCCCAGGACAAGCTGGTCCGGGGACTGTCCCTCGGCGCCGTGAAATGACGGCGCGATGCGGGTGAGCGTCCTGCGGGGCACCGGCGACCTCGCGGTCGAGGAGCGCCCCGACCCCGAGCCCGGCCCACACGAGGTGCTGGTGAGGGTGGCCTCGGTCGGGGTCTGCGGCTCGGACGTGCACTACTTCGAGCACGGCCGGATCGGCAGCTACGTCGTCGACCGGCCGCTCGTCCTGGGCCACGAGGCGGCCGGCGTGGTGGTGGCCCTGGGAACGTCGGTCTCGCGGCTGTCCGTCGGCCAACGGGTCTCCGTCGAGCCGGGGGTCCCCGACTTCTCCTGCCGGCAGTGCGTGGCCGGTCGCTACAACCTGTGCGAGCAGATGAGGTTCTTCGCGACCCCACCGGTGGACGGTGCGTTCGCGGAGCTGGTCACGGTGCACGAGCAGTTCGCCCATCCGGTCCCCGACTCCCTCAGCGACGACGCGGCAGCCCTGCTCGAGCCGCTGTCCGTCGGTCTGTGGGCCGCTCGGCGGGGCTCCGTCGGCGCCGGCACCCGGGTGCTCGTCACCGGTGCCGGCCCGGTGGGGCTGGTGGCCGCACAGGCCGCGCTCGCTCTCGGCGCGGCATCGGTCACCGTCACCGACGTGAACGAGCACCGGCTCGCCCTGGCCCGCGAGCTCGGGGTCACCGAGGCGCTCGACGTGGGCTCGACCCCGCTCAGCGGGTCGGACCTCGAGGTGGACGTCCTGCTGGAGTGCTCCGGCAACCAGCGGGCGGCCACCGACGCGATCCGGGCCGTGGCTCCGGCCGGCACCGTCGTCCTCGTCGGCATGGGAGGTGACGAGATGACGCTGCCGGTCAGCCTCATCCAGGAGCGCGAGCTCACCCTGACCGGCACCTTCCGCTACGCCCACACCTGGCCCACCGCGATCGCGCTCGCCGCGTCCGGTCGCGTCCAGCTCGACCGGCTGGTCACCGGTCACTACGGCCTCGACCGGGTGCGCGACGCGCTCACCGTGGCGCGCAGCGACGCCCACGCGGTCAAGCCGATGGTGGTGCCGGCCTCGTGAACACCCGCACCGCACGGTCCCGGGTCGACGACGCGCTCGTCGAGCGCGCGCGCGGCCTGATGTCCGTCGGCCGGGCCGTGCTCGGGGTCTGCGGAGCTCCAGGAGCCGGCAAGTCGACGCTGGCCGCGCGGCTCGCCGCCGACATCGGACCTGCAGCGGTGGTGGTCCCGATGGACGGCTTCCACCTGCACGACGACGAGCTCGCGCGGCTCGGGTTGGGCCGGCGCAAGGGTGCGCCCGAGACCTTCGACGTCGCCGGCTACGCCGCGCTGCTCCGCCGGCTGCGCAGCGAGACCGACCACGCCGTCTATGCGCCGAGGTTCGTGCGCAGCCGCGAGGAGTCGATCGCCGGCGCGATCGCCGTACGCCCCGAGCACCGGCTGGTGATCACCGAGGGCAACTACCTGCTCTACGACGGTGCCGGCTGGTCCGACGTGCTGCCGCTGCTCGACGAGGCGTGGTACGTCGAGGTGCCCGAGCCCGCGCGTCTCGCGCGGCTGGAGCAGCGGCACCTCGACCAGGGCAAGCCCCCGGACGAGGCACACCGGTGGGCCACCGTGTCCGACCAGGCCAACGCGGACCTCGTGTCCCGCACGCGTGCGGCGGCCGACCTACTCGTGGAGATCGACTGACAGGTGGACCGGTCCCCGGACCGTCCCAGGGAGGAACCCGATGAACCAGCTGAACGCAGGCACGCTCCAGGAGCTCGCCGGCACCGTCGCGGTGCCCACCTACGACCGCAGCGAGGTGACGGGCGGCATCGTGCACTTCGGGGTCGGCGGCTTCCACCGCGCCCACCAGGCGATGTACCTCGACGCGCTGATGAACCAGGGGCACGCGCTCGACTGGGGCATCACCGGGGTGGGCCTGCTCCCCGGGGACGAGCGGATGCATGACGTGCTGCATGCCCAGGACTGCCTCTACACCCTGGTCGTCAAGGACGCCGACGGCACGATGCACCCTCGCGTGATCGGCTCGATCGTGGACTACCTGTTCGCCCCGTCCGACCCGGAGGCCGTGCTGCGGCTGCTCTCGGACCCGGCGATCCGGATCGTCTCGCTGACCATCACCGAGGGCGGCT
>JBDTXF010000438.1:0-3407 GCA_040006355.1 Nocardioidaceae bacterium
CACCACCCCCGCGACCTCCTGGGGGACGCACGGCACCACCGCCTCCTTGACCCGGTTCACGCTGCCGAGCGACAGGGACGTCCGCCGGACCTACACACCGCAGGTGTTGGCCCAGAACGGCTGGAGCGAGGCCGACAACGAGGTGGACCACGCGCATGGCTCCACGAGGCGGGCTGTGCCCCTTCCCAGGCGGATCGGGGACCCGTCGACCATCAAGCACGTCTTCCTCCTGGTGAAGGAGAACCGCACCTATGACCAGATCTACGGCGACATGCCTGAAGGCAACGGCGACGCGACGCTCGCGCAGTTCGGCCAGCAGGTCACGCCGAACCAGCACGCACTCGCGCGGCAGTTCGGACTCTACGACAACACCTACGACGTAGGCACCAACTCTGCCGAAGGTCACAACTGGCTGATGCAGGGGGACGACCCGGAGTACACGGAGTCGAGCGTGGGCGAGTACACCCGGTCCTACGACACCGAGGAGGACGTCCTGGGTCACCAGCGCTCGGGCTTCCTCTGGACCGCCATCCAGTCCGCCCACCGCAGTGCCAGGAACTACGGCGAGTTCGAGTACCCCGAGGGCAAGCCGTCCGGCAGCTGGCAGCAGTACTACTGCGCGACGAGGAGCGTGGACGTTGGTGGCGACCCCGCTGTGCTCACCGCTCCCGAGCTGAGGGGTGACTACGGATCGGTGATCCCGTCGCTGAACGCGATCTCCGACCCACTCTCCCCGCCGTTCGACCTGTCGATCCCGGACATCTACCGCTACCAGATCTGGAAGCAGGACTTCGAGAAGAAGGGTCCGGCCGACTTCCAGATGCTGTGGCTGTCCAGCGACCACACCGGCGGTCCGTCGACTCCGCGCGCCGCAGTGGCCGACGGTGACCTCGCGGTGGGCAAGGTCGTCGACGAGATCTCGCACAGCAGGTACTGGAAGGACTCCGCGATCTTCGTGGTCGAGGACGACAGCCAGGCAGGGGTCGACCACGTCGACGGCCACCGGGCACCGATCCAGGTGATCAGCCCGTGGGCGGCACACGGCAAGACCATCTCGACGTACTACTCGCAGCTGTCGATGGTGCGCACGATCCAGCAGATCCTTGGTGCCAGGCCACTGAACCAGAAGGTCGCTGCGGCAACTCCGATGTTCGACGCGTTCCGGTCGAGGCCGAACGACACCCCGTTCACCACGGTGCCGAACCAGATCCCGCTGACCGAGAACGTCAACCCGGCCCCGGACTGCGGCCCGGACTCCCCGGCGGGAGCGCCTCCCGCTCCCAAGGTCGCGGCCAAGGACGCGCCGATCGCAACGGTGTGGGGCGGATGGGCCCAGAGGCAGCACTTCAGCGGCGTCCAGGCACAGGTCGACTACGCCCACCCGGCGCAGATGAACCGCTACACGTGGTACCAGGCGCACAACTGGAAGACGCCCTACCCGGGCGACTCGAGGATCTATCCCCCGAACCAGGTGCCCGGCGCCTACATCCCGTCGCCGGAGTCCGACTGAACGCGGCGGCCACCCCGCCGTACGTCGCCGAGTCGACGAGCCGCACAGGCTGCGGTGAGGTGGCCGCTGCCGTTGACGACGATCTCGCCGGTCAGTGTCGGAGCGCTTGGTCGAGAAGCCACGCACGGCCCATGCGGAGAACGCCCACGGGGGACGCTACAAGGGAAGCCCCCGACCCAGCGCGGCGACGATCTCCTCGTCGTCGAAACCCAGGACTCGAGCCCGGGTCAAGAAGTCCTGCGCCATGTCGCCGAGCAGATGATGACGTTCCCTGGCAGGTGGCTGTCCGGTCGTGGCCACCCGGGTGCCACCTCCGCGACGAGAGGTCAGCCGACCCTCCTGCTCGAGCTCGCGGTAGGTTCGCGCAACGGTGCCGACGGCGAGTCCCAGGTCGCCGGCGAGCTGGCGCATCGGGGGCAGCCGGTCGCCAGGGCCGAGCCGTCCCGCCGTGATGAGGTCCGCCAGCTGGCGTCGCAGCTGCTCGTACGGCGGGGTCGGATCGTCGGGGTCGACGGTCAGGACGAGGCTCACCGCGACGCAGCTGCCGGTGCGGGTGCGGGGACTGCGCCGGGAGCGACGAGCCGGATCAGGAACCAACCGAGCAGCACCAGGGCGGCGGCCACAGTCGCGACGAGCAGCCAGCCGACCGGGACCATCCAGGCGCGCTGGCACTCCATCCTCAGCAGGGCCGTCCCGGCGAAGAAGGCGATCCCGACGTGGCTGGCAGCCACAGCCGCCCCTGTCGCAGCCAGAACACGAGACGTGGACTGGCGACGCAGGACGTCGTCCCCCACCTCGTCGGTCGCGAAGCCGCGCGCACGGCGTACGACAGCCGTCAACGCCGCCGTGGCGATCAGGCCGATGACGAGCAGCAGCAGGACGAGGGGGCCGGCATAGAAGCTGCCCGGGTAGGGACCGGCTGCGCTGGCCTTGGTGCCGCACCGCGCCGCGATCTGCCGTCCGGCGCGTCCCATGTCGTCGGCAGAGGCGGTGGCTGTGGTCATTGCCAGCGTGACGAGGTGCAGGGCTGTGATCCCCCCGACCGCGTGGGCAAGTGAGCGCGGCAGGTAGTCGGCAACGCGTCGGGAGGACAGTGAAGCGGTCCGGGGGCCGGTCGGTCGCCGCGGCCGCACCACTGTCTCGGCCAAGCCCACCGCCGCCACCACGGAGAGGCCGAGGACGGCGGGGACCAGCATCGCCCCCCGGCCCAGGTCAAGGCTGCGCTCGACCAGCCATGCGGCCAGGGCACCGGTGACCAGAGCAGCAGCCCACGTCACGCGAACCCAGCTCCACTCACGGTGCGTCTCGACGTGCGCACGGGTCTGCGTGTAGACAGCAGACGCGATGACCGTCAACAACAGGGGCACGCCCACGAGCACCAGAAGAACGAGCAGGGCCATGGACGCCTCGGATCACTTGTGTCATATGATTGGGACAACGAGCAGGATGGCCGCGCCGCAGCGTTTGTGTCAAGTAGTCAACACAAGTGGGTTCATGGACGCAGTGCCCTGAGCCGGAGACCAGGCCCGAGCGCGAGAGGGCTACGCGCCTCGTTGATCGACACCGCCACGGAGGAGAAGTGATGGAGACCTGGTCCGTCAACGGAATCGACCTGGCAGTGCATGCCGAGGGGTCTGGTCCGCTCGTCGTCCTCGCCCATGGGTTTCCCGACCTCGCGCTGACGTGGCGGCTGCAGGTCCAGCCTCTGGTATCGGCCGGTTTCCGCGTCGTGGCTCCCGACATGCGAGGCTACGGCGCCAGCTCGCGACCCGACTCGGTCGAGGCCTATCGCAGCGACGTGATCGGCGACGACCTCACCGGGCTGCTCGACCACGAGGGCGCGGAGCGCGCCCACTTCGTCGGGCACGACTGGGGCGCCGCCAGCGTCTGGCCACTG
>JBDTXF010000439.1:0-3400 GCA_040006355.1 Nocardioidaceae bacterium
CGCCCCTCCTTCGTGACCTCGAGCGGGCCGTCGCCCGTCCGCGGCTTCATCGCCGCCATGCGCACACCTCTTCCTGTCTCTGTGCGCCTCAGTTCGTGGCGCTGCGGGAGTTGCACGACCATTATCCCCTATTCCGGGGATCGTCACGATCAAGCCCACCGTCCGCGTGAGGCAGACTCGTTCCCGTGCATGCGCGCTCCGCCCTCTTCGACCTCTACGGGGACCACCTGCGCACCCGCGGGGACCAGGCCCCGGTGGCCGCCCTGGTCCGGCTGCTCGCCCCGCTGGGCATCGCGGCGCCGGCGGTGCGCACGGCGGTCTCACGGATGGTCCGGCAGGGCTGGCTCGAGCCGGTCCGGCTGCCCTCCGGGCGTGGCTACGCCGCCACCGAGCGCGCCCGGCACCGGCTAGAGGACGCGGCGTCGCGCATCTACGGCACCCGCGACGCCGCCTGGGACGGCGGCTGGGACCTGCTGGTGATCGAGACCCCGGCCCAGCGCTCCGCGCGCGAGCGGGTGCGGTCCGGGCTCTCCTACCTCGGCTACGCACCGCTGTCGGACAGCACCTGGATCAGCCCGGTCGCCTCGGTCGAGGTCGACCAGCTGCTCGCCGGCGAGGGGGCCGGGTTCGCCCGGTTGAGCGCCCGCGACGAGCGACCCGCGGAGCGGGCGGGGCTGGCCTGGGACCTGGAGGGCCTCGCCTCGGCGTACGTCGCCTGGCGCGGGTTCGCGGACCGGCTGCTCGAGGACCCGGGCTCCGAGCTCCACGACATCGCGACGGCGGGAGCCGACGAGCGAGCGTTCGCCGTACGCTCGGTCCTCGTGCACGAGTGGCGCAAGTTCCTGTTCACCGACCCCGGGCTGCCGGCCGAGCTGCTGCCGTCGGACTGGGTCGGGCACGAGGCACGCGCGTTCTTCGCCCACGAGGCCGCGCGGCTGCTCCCGGCCGCCTCCCGCTTCGTCGACACCACGCTGTCCGACGCCGTCGACGGCACCTCCGAACCGTCCCCAGCCCAGTCCCGACCACAGTGGAGCCATCCGTGACCGAGCAGACCGCACCACCCGTCCTGTACGACGTCGCCGACGGCGTCGCGACCATCACCCTCAACCGCCCGGCGGCGATGAACAGCCTGGACGTGGCGACCAAGCTGGCCCTGCTCGTCGCGGTCACCTCGGCCGCGGAGGACGGCGCCGTGCGCTGCGTGGTGATCACCGGGTCCGGGCGGGCGTTCTGCGTCGGGCAGGACCTCAAGGAGCACGCGGAGATCCTGCATGAGGAGTCCTCCGAGGCGCTGTTCCGCACCGTCCCGGACCACTACAACCCGATGGTGACGGCCCTGGTGACGATGGAGAAGCCGGTGATCGCCGCCGTCAACGGGGTGGCCGCCGGTGCCGGCGCGAGCCTGGCGTTCGCCTGCGACTTCCGGGTGCTCGGCCACGGCGGCGGCTTCAACCTCGCCTTCAGCGGCATCGCGCTGTCCTGCGACACGGGCTCGTCCTGGACCCTGCCGCGGCTGGTCGGCCGGGCCAAGGCCCTGGAGCTGCTCTACTTCCCCCGCACGGTCGGGTCGGAGGAGTGCCTCGAGCTCGGTCTGGCCACCAAGGTGGTGCCCGCCGACGCCCTCGCCGACGAGGTCCACCAGATGGCCCGCCTGCTCGCGGCCGGGCCGACCGTCTCGTTCGGGGCGATCCGGCGCTCGGTGACCTTCAGCGAGAGCCACGACCTCGCCTCCTCGCTGGAGTTCGAGGCCGAGATGATGGCGCTGACCGGGGCGAGCGAGGACCACCGCAACGCGGTCGACTCGTTCGTCGCGAAGCAGAAGCCGGTCTTCGAGGGTCGCTAGCGGCCCTGCTCCACCCGGTCCCGCAGAGCACGCAGGCCCCGGTCGATCAGCCGCTCCACGACCGGTCGGGCGAACCGCCAGGCGAACGCGCCGAGCCGGCCCCCGGGCACCACCAGCATCTCCGCCCACACGAAGGTGCTGGCGCCCTCGCCGTCGGCCAGGACCGCGAACTCTCCCTCGCCCTTGACCACCGCACCGCGGTGCAGCACCTCGCAGCGGCCACCGCCGTCGGCGCTGCGCTCCCACGCGGTGATCGTCATCGGGTCCCAGAACCCGACCGGGCCGACCCCGGTCCAGGCCCGGAACCGCCCACCGAGGCTGTTCGCGTCGTCGAGGTTCTCCACCCGGGTCTGCGGGATCCACTCCTCCTGGCGCGGCCAGTCGGTGACGTAGTCCCACACCACCGAGGCCGGTGCCCCGATGCGGACCTCGCGCTCGAGCCTGATGCGCATCTCAGGCCTCGTCGCGGCCCGGGCGCGACGATTCGCCGCCACGGCTTCCCGGGTCCAGCTCGGCGGTGAGGCGGTCCAGCAGGGCGTCGACCTCCGCCATCCGGTAGCCCCGGAAGGCGGTGCTGAAGCGGATCGCGCGGAGGTCCCCTGCGGTCAGCGGCCCACCGGCGGGGACGCGGGAGTCCGGCCGGTCGTCGTAGGTCTAGGCCATCGAGCCGCCTCGGCCGACCGCCACCACGGCCACGCCGCCCATCACGACCACCACGAGGATGGCGAAGAACCAGGTCATGGCGTCGATCCTACGGACGACCACACCATCCACACCGGTGAGCCTGTCCGCACGGCGTCAATCGGGGCGGTCGGCGTCGCCGACGGTCTCCCCGCCGCCGGGCGCGGGGCTGTTGCGGTGCTGCTGGGCCTCCACCATCACCGCGACCGCCTCGTCCACGTCGTCGGTGACCCGGAACATGTCCAGGTCGGCGGGCGAGACCAGACCGCCGGCGAGCACCGTCTGCCGCACCCAGTCGACCAGGCCGGACCAGTACGACGTGCCGACCAGCACGATCGGGAACGAGGTGACCTTCTGGGTCTGCACCAGAGTCAGCGCCTCGAACAGCTCGTCGAAGGTGCCGAACCCACCGGGCAGCACGATGAACCCCTGGGCGTACTTCACGAACATGGTCTTGCGCGCGAAGAAGTAGCGGAAGTTCAGCCCGATGTCGACGTAGGCGTTGAGCCCGGACTCGAAGGGCAGCTCGATGCCCAGGCCGACCGAGACCCCGCCCGCCTCGCAGGCGCCCTTGTTGGCGGCCTCCATCACGCCCGGTCCGCCGCCGGTGATGACCGCGAAGCCGGCGCCGGCCAGCTGCCGGCCGATGCTCTCCGCGAGCGCGTACGACGGGTGGCCGGACTCGGTGCGGGCGGAGCCGAAGACCGAGATCGCCGGACCGATCTCGGCGAGCGCGCCGAAGCCCTCGACGAACTCGCTCTGGATCCGCAGCACCCGCCAGGGGTCGGTGTGCAGCCACTCGGTGGAGCCGCGACTGTCGAGCAGCCGCTGGTCGGTGGTGCCGGAGCCGACCTGGCTGCGGCGCATCACGGTGCG
>JBDTXF010000440.1:0-3395 GCA_040006355.1 Nocardioidaceae bacterium
GCTGGGCACCGCGTTCACGATGTCGCAGGACTTCTACCGGGGCCGGCTCGAGTCGCACGGCCTGACGGTGCTGGTCCCGGACGAGGCCGACCAGGCGCTCGTCCACCGGGTCATCTACGAGGAGCTGTGCCGGGGCGTGGTGCGCACCGAGTCTCGTCAGGCGTACGCCGGGGTGATCGCGCGCCTCGCCGCGCGCGGCGCCCAGGGCGTGGTCCTCGGCTGCACGGAGATCGAGCTGCTGCTCGTCGACGGGGACGTCGCGGTCCCCGTCTTCCCCACCACCCGGATCCACGTCGAGGCCGCGGTTGACCGGGCGCTTGCCTGAGACAACCTTTCGGCGAGACGACGCCTGCCCAGGCGGTGGACCGAGGGGCGCGGAAACCAGTGGACCGGACATATCGTCCAGCGCGTGCCTTATGCAGACTGGGCCGGGGCCCGGTGCGACCTCACCCGTACCCTCGAGCAGCTCGCCGACGGCGAGTTCCTCCTCATGGGCGAGCCCCTCGCCCGCTCGAGCCCTCGCCGCAGGCTGTTCGCGCGCAGGCACCAGCGCAGCCCTGGCCCTGGGCCCGCACCCAGTCGCTACGTCCAGGCGCTGCGCGTGGCGGACGTCCTCTCGGCCGAGTGCGTCGGCGCCCTCGGCCGGGGCGGCACCTGGGAGATGGCCGACACCACCGTCGAGCAGCTCCGGTCCCTGGGCTGGCTCACCCCGACGGAGACCTTGGCGGCGTACGCCGTGGCGACCCCGAACTTCGCCCAGCACGTCGACCTGACCGGCGCGGCGGCGCTCGCCGACCTCATGGTCGCCAGCCTCGCCCTTCTCGGCACCAGCCCGTCCGCCCTCACGCTCCAGACGTCCGAGGGCGGCCTGCGCGCCGTCGGCGACTGAGGCGTCCCGGAACCAATCCGCTGCTCGCGACGGCTCCGAACGACCAGTGAGCTCGTCGGGGCGCTGCCGGCCGTTCCTCCCGGTTCCGGGCTGCGGCGCTCCGGCGAACTCCCGGTCCGTAGGATCGTGGCCTGATGAATGAAGGCCCCCTGATCGTCCAGTCGGACAAGACGCTGCTCCTCGAGGTCGACCACGAGCAGGCGGATGCCTGCCGAAAGGCCATCGCACCCTTCGCCGAGCTCGAGCGCAGCCCCGAGCACATCCACACCTACCGCCTCACGCCTCTCGGGCTGTGGAACGCGCGCGCCGCCGGGCACGACGCCGAGCAGGTCGTGAACGTGCTGCTCACCTTCAGCCGCTACGCGGTGCCGCACGCGCTGCTGGTCGACGTCGCGGAGACCATGGACCGCTACGGCCGGCTGCGGCTGGACAAGCACCCGGTCCACGGGCTGGTGCTCAGCAGCGTGGACAAGGCGGTCTTCGAGGAGGTCATCCGGGCCAAGAAGGTCGCCGGGATGATCGGCGAGCGCATCGACAACCTGCCCGATTCAGCGGGCAGCGTCGTCGTCCACCCGAGCCAGCGCGGCAACCTCAAGCAGGCCCTGCTGAAGCTCGGCTGGCCGGCCGAGGACTTCGCCGGCTACGTCGACGGCGAGGCGCACGCCATCGCCCTCGACGAGAGCGAGTGGACGCTGCGGTCCTACCAGCGCGAGGCGGCCGAGTCCTTCTGGCACGGCGGGTCCGGTGTCGTCGTCCTGCCCTGCGGCGCAGGCAAGACCCTGGTCGGCGCCGCCGCGATGGCCCAGGCCCAGGCGACCACCCTGATCCTGGTCACCAACACGGTCTCCGCCCGTCAGTGGAAGGACGAGCTGGTCCGCCGCACGTCGCTGACCGAGGACGAGATCGGCGAGTACTCCGGGACGAAGAAGGAGATCCGGCCCGTCACCATCGCGACGTACCAGGTGATGACCACGCGACGGAAGGGTGTCTACGCGCACCTCGAGCTGTTCGACGCCAAGGACTGGGGGCTGATCGTCTACGACGAGGTGCACCTGCTCCCCGCCCCGATCTTCCGGATGACCGCCGACCTCCAGGCCCGCCGGCGCATCGGCCTGACCGCGACCCTGATCCGCGAGGACGGCCGCGAGGGCGACGTCTTCTCGCTGATCGGGCCCAAGCGCTACGACGCGCCGTGGAAGGACATCGAGGCCCAGGGCTACATCGCGCCCGCGGACTGCGTCGAGGTGCGGGTGACGCTGCCCGAGAGCGAGCGCTTCGTCTACGCGACCGCCGAGCCCGACGAGCGCTACCGGCTGGCCGCGTGCACCAGTGCGAAGACCCGCCTCGTCGAGGAGCTCGTCGAGAAGCACCGCGGCGAGCCGACGCTCGTGATCGGCCAGTACATCGACCAGCTCGACGAGCTCGGCGAGCGGCTCGGCGCTCCGGTGATCAAGGGCGAGACCAAGGTCAAGGAGCGCGAACGGCTGTTCAACGCCTTCCGGCACGGCGAGATCGACCTGCTGGTGGTCTCCAAGGTCGCGAACTTCTCCGTCGACCTGCCCTCGGCGGCGGTCGCGATCCAGGTCTCCGGCTCGTTCGGCTCCCGCCAGGAGGAGGCCCAGCGGCTCGGCCGGCTGCTCCGCCCCAAGCAGGACAAGAGCGCCGCCAGGTTCTACGCCATCGTCTCCCGCGACACCGTCGACGCCGACTTCGCCCAGCACCGGCAGCGCTTCCTCGCCGAGCAGGGCTACGCCTACCGCATCGTCGACGCCGACGACATCGCCACCGCCTGACCCGGCGCGTCTGCCGGGCTGCAGCATGCTGGGTTGTGGCCGATCCCGGTAGGACTGCTGGGTTGTGGCCTATGACCGCGGCGACACGCCGTACCAGCGTGCGGGGATCGGCCACAACCGAGCAGACATGCGGGGATAGGCCACGTGCGAGCAGGCACGCAGGGATCGGCCACTACTCGCGGGCGGGCCGGTCGGAAAACCGGGTGACGACGCCCGGGGGCCGGTGTAGCGTCAGCGGGCTCCCCACCCCTCTGCGAGGTTCTCGCGTGCCTGCTCCCACGCCCCCGCCCCCCGACCCCGACCTCTGCGACGAACGCGCCCACCTGTCCTCGGCCCGCGCGGCACTGACCCGGATGCGCGAGCGTACGTCGGGACTGGACTCCTCAGCGGCCGGCGACTGGGTCAGCCGGCAGTTCCTCGAGACGGCCCTCCAACGCCGGATGCGGGCGCTGGCCGACGACCCGACGGTGCCGCTGTTCTTCGGCCGCCTCGACTACGCCGAGGAGCACCTCGACGCGCAGGGCGAGCGGTTCTACATCGGCCGCCGCCACGTCAGCGACGAGGTCGGTGACCCGATGGTCGTCGACTGGCGCGCCCGGATCAGCCTGGCGTTCTACCGCGCCAGCCGGGCCGAGCCGATGGGCGTCGAGCTGCGCCGACGGTTCGGGTTCCAGCACGGCGACCTGACCGCCTACGAGGACGAGGCGCTGCTC
>JBDTXF010000441.1:0-3393 GCA_040006355.1 Nocardioidaceae bacterium
CGCGCGACTGGGTGAGCACCTGGATGGTGACGTCGTCGGGCACGAGGTCCTCGTCCACCAGCTTGCGCACGAAGTCGAAGTCCGTCTGCGACGCCGACGGAAAGCCCACCTCGATCTCCTTGAAGCCGATGCGCACCAGCTCCTGGAACATGCGCAGCTTGCGCTCGGCGTCCATCGGGTCGATCAGCGCCTGGTTGCCGTCGCGCAGGTCGACCGAGCACCAGATCGGCGCCTTCTCGATACGCTTCGACGGCCAAGTGCGGTCGCTCAGTCCGACGAGCGGGTAGGGCTGGTACTTGCGGGCAGCGTCGGGCATGCCCGACGTAGAGCGACACGGCGTGGCGCAGCTCGGCGGCGTGCTTCTCGGACAGGTCGATGTCGTAGTCCACACCGTCGAGCGCAAAGCTGACCGTCTCGGCGGCGTCACTGCCGTCGAGATCGTCGACGAGAATCACATTGACGCGTTGTGCCATGGAGATAACCTCTTTAATCCCAGGGTGGCCCCGAAACCGAGGTCTCGTTTAATGTATTCACCTCGGATATCATTGTGCAAACTCAGCCGCCGCGATTTTGGCAAAGTCTTTTCAGATGCGGCTTCACCCGCACTGCCGAAACCGCACCCGATAAGAGCAGGCCCTTTTACGGTCCTTGGGCGACACGTGGGAATTGCCACTCGCGCAGTGCCGTGAGATATCTGCCACCTGAGCGCGCCCTCGCGCCCGGGCGTGCTTTTCCCGGCGGCTGGCTCTGATGGTGTTATCACCTTGTCGGACCCTGGACGGCTCTCCTGAAGCTGCGACGGGAAATGCAGCGGCTGGACACCGATACGCCTACGAGCCCAAGCAGCACCATCGGAGGGGCGTCCCGCCGGACCGTGACGCAGCGCTCGAGCGACGCGGGCGGGTGGATAGGATTCGGCAATGTCTGTGCAGGTCAGCGTGGTGGTCCCCACCTTCAACTCCCCCCCCGAGCTCGATGGGCTCGTCGCGTCCATCGACGCCCAGTCGCTGCCCTGGGACGCCTTCGAGGCGGTCTTCGTCGACGACGGATCCACGGACGCGACGTACGCACGGCTGCAGGAGTTCGCCCGCACCCGGCCCTACGTGCGGATCCACCGGATCGAGAGCTCCGGGTGGTCGGGTCGACCGCGCAACGTCGGCATCCGCGCGGCCACCGGGGAGTTCGTCTTCTTCGCCGACCACGACGACTACCTCTTCCCCGAGGCTCTGGAGCGGATGTATGCCTTCGCCACCGCTCACGAGCTCGACGTGGTGCACCCCAAGGAGGTCGTCGAGGGCTGGAAGGTGCCGAGCTGGCGAACCTGGCAGGCGCAGGTTCCCCGCATCTCGCAGCTGAGCAGCGCCGTCGTGCAGTGCAACATGCCGCACAAGCTCTACCGTCGCTCCTTCCTGGTGGACCACGACGTCTGGTTCCCCGAGGGGCGGGTCCGGCTCGAGGACTTCGAGCCGAATGCGAAGGCCTGGGCGCGCACCGACGCCATCGGGGTGCTGGCCGACTACCCCTGCTACCGCTGGAGGATCCACGAGACCAACACCCACAAGCTGGCGCTCGACCTCGACGTCTACTGGGCGTCGTTCCGGCGCTCGGTGCAGCCCATCTTGGAGGAGGTCCCGCCGTCTGCGAAACGAGACGTCCTGCTGCTGCGCTGGTACCACAGCCCGCTCCTGAAGCGGGTCCGCCAGCTGAGCCGCCTGGATCCCGAGGACGTCACCTGGCTTCTTGCCGTGTTCACGGACCTGCTGCCGGACTTCCCGCCCGAGCTCGAGGCGCAGATGGCTCCGGCCGACCGGGCCCGGTCCGCGCTGCTCCGGACCGGTGACCGGGATGCGCTTCTCGCGCTGTCGGTCCTCGACCTGGGCATCGGGTTGGCCGTCCACGACCTGCGGACCGGCTGGAACGAGGGCCGCTGGGAGGTCACGGTGCGTCTGCACCTCGTCACCGCGGACGGCAGCCCGTTCCCGGTGGACGTGGTGGACGGACGCGTCATGCGCCGGGTGCCCGACGGTCCGCGGTCGGCCGTGGACGCAGGCGTGTGGGACCTGACCGAGGCGGTGGAGACCGGGCTGGCGGAGCTGGTGGTCCGGTCCCGCGCCGACAAGGTCGACTGGATCCTGCCGAGCCGGAGCAGCAGCCGGGTCGTCACGCTCGACGGCGTCACCACCCTCGAGATCGAGGTCAGCAGCGCTGTCGATCCGCAGCGATCCGCCCTGGGAGGCCCGCTCGTCGACGACGTCTGGGACGTCTACGTCCGCGAGCTGAGCCTGGGCTACACCGCGACCCACCGTCTGCGAGGGGGGCCGGAGCACGCGTCCACGGCCCTCGTGGACGGGCGCGCCGCGATGGTCTACGTCGCGAGCGAGGCGTTCTTGTCCGTGGACCTGGTCGGTCGGGCCCGTTCCTTCAGCGAGCTCGCGGTGCCCGGACGTCGCGCGTTGAGGCATCTGCCCGGGGCGGGGAGCCGGATCACCCTGCCCAGGACCCACGTCTGGGGGGAGACGTCGATCCCCGGCACGGTCATGGTCGGTCGGCAAGTGCTGGCGGCCAGGCTGATCGGTCGCAACGGTCGGGCGCGGATCGTCACCGACGAGCGGCTGACGGGACCGGGCCGCGTGCGCGCGCGCTTCTCCGAGGCGCTGTGCGGCCCGCTGTTCGCGCTGCCTGCCGACGTCGATGTGCCGGTGGTGGCCCGGCGGGCCACCGCCGAGGTCACTCCGGTCGCAGCAGCGGGAACAGGATCGTCTCGCGGATACCGGCCCCGGTGAGCAGCATCACCAGCCGGTCCACACCCATTCCCAGACCTCCGGCGGGAGGCATGCCGAACTCCATGGCCGTGAGGAACGCCTCGTCGAGGTCCATCGCCTCGGGGTCCCCCTGGGCCACGAGCCGCGACTGCGCCTCGAGGCGCTCGCGCTGCACCACGGGGTCGTTGAGCTCGGAGTACGCCGGCGCGAGCTCGACCCCGTTGATGATCAGGTCCCACGCCTCGTTGAGGCCGGCCGTGCGGCGGTGCTTCTTGGCCAGCGGCTTCACAGCGGCCGGGTAGTCCATCACGAAGGTGGGCTGGACCAACGAGTCCTCGACGAGCTGCTCGTAGAGCTCGACGACGATCTCGGCCGGACCCCAGGACGCCTGGAGCTCCACGGCGTGCCGGTCGGCGTGCTTGCGCAGCGTCGGCTCGTCGGTGTCGACGGTGACCTCCTCGCCGAGCGCCTCGGAGACCAGGCCCAGGATCGGGGCCTGGCGCCACTGCGCCTCGAGGTCGATCTCGCTGCCGTCCCGCGCCGGCACGACGGTCCGCCCCACGGCGCGGGCCGCGTCGAGGACCAGCGCCCTGGTGAGCTCCATCATCGTGAACTGGTCGCCGTAGGCCTC
>JBDTXF010000442.1:0-3388 GCA_040006355.1 Nocardioidaceae bacterium
TACGACCTGGCCACCGACGCGACGAAGCCGCTGACGCTGGTGTTCTTCGGCTACACCCACTGCCCCGACATCTGCCAGGTGGTGATGGCCAACATCGCCGCCTCCCTGGTCCGGCTGCCGGCCGCCGATCAGAGGAAGGTCGCCATGGTCTTCGTCACGACCGACCCCGGTCGCGACACCTCGTCCGCGCTGGGTTCCTACCTGGGCCGGTTCAACCCGACGTTCCAGGGCCTCACCGGCAGCCTGAGCAGCATCGTGCGCGCGGGCACGGCGTTCGACATCCCCATCGAGAAGGGCCAGAGGCTGGCCTCCGGCGGCTACGACGTGGCGCACGGCACGCAGGTGATCGGCCTGCTGCCCGACGGGCGCGCTCCCTTCGTGTGGACCCAGGGCACCGACCCCGGTGACCTGGCCGACGACATCACCACGATCCTCGAGGACAAGGTGCCCGGGCTGTGACCGCGCTGTTCATCCCCAGTCCGAGCCAGGGCGTGTGGCACCTCGGCCCGCTGCCCATCCGCGGCTACGCCCTGTGCATCATCCTCGGCGTCGTCGTGGCGATCTGGCTGGGCGAGCGCCGCTTCGTGGCCCGCGGCGGGGTCCGCGGCCAGATCTCCGACATCGCGATCTGGGCGGTGCCCTTCGGTCTGGTCGGCGGGCGCCTCTACCACCTGATCACCGACCCGGTGCGCTACTTCGGCAAGGGCGGGGACCCCGTCTCGGCGCTCTACGTGTGGCAGGGCGGTCTCGGCATCTGGGGGGCGATCGTGCTCGGCGGCGTCGGGGCGTGGATCGCCTGCCGTCGCTACGGCCTCAGGTTCCCTCCGGTCGCGGACGCGCTCGCACCGGGGATCGTCATCGCCCAGGCGATCGGGCGCTGGGGCAACTGGTTCAACCAGGAGCTGTTCGGCAGGCCGAGCACGCTGCCGTGGGCGCTGAAGATCGACTCCGCCCACACCCAGGACCTCGCCCCGCAGTACCAGAACCTCCACACCTTCCAGCCGACCTTCCTCTACGAGTCGATCTGGGACCTCGGCACCGCCGGCCTGGTGATCTGGCTCGACCGGCGGCTCAGGCTCGGGCACGGCCGTGCGTTCGCGCTCTACGTGATGGCCTACACCGCGGGCCGCGGCTGGATCGAGTACCTCCGCATCGACCCGGTGGAGGCCAACGACGTGTTCGGGCTGCGCCTCAACGTGTGGGTCTCGATCGTCGTGTTCGTGGGCGGGGCGGCGTACTTCGTCATCGCGGGCCGCCGGCACCCGGGCCGGGAGACCTCGGTGTGGCGTGCGGGGCACGAGCCGGTCCCGACCGACGGAGCCGACGGGACCGAGGGACCCGAGGGACCCGGTGAGGTGCCCGCCGCGGCTCCGCGGACGGAGTCGCCAGGAGACCTGCAGGATCCGTAGGTCAGGGCAGCCTGCCCTTCGGTGAAATCTCGGCCCGGCTTCGGTATTTTTGTCTCATGAGCACTGAAGCGCTGGTCCCCGAGCAGGTCCCCGAGCACCGCCCGGGGGACGAGTCCGGGCAGCCCGAGGTCATGCACGAGCACCCCGACGTGACCGGTGGCTGGCTGCGGCCGGCGGTCTTCGGCGCGATGGACGGCCTGGTGTCCAACCTGGCGCTGATCGCGGGGGTGGCCGGGGGCACCACCCGTGGTGCGGGCACCTCCGCGGTCGTGCTGGCGGGTCTGGCGGGTCTGGCGGCCGGAGCCTTCTCGATGGCGGCGGGGGAGTACACCTCGGTCGCCAGCCAGTCGGAGGCGGCCCAGCGCGAGATCGACAAGGAGCGTCGAGAGATCATCGCCAACCCGGTCGCCGAGAGCCGCGAGCTCGCCGAGGTGTACGTCGCGAAGGGTCTGTCCCCGGACCTCGCGGCCGAG
Organism: Nocardioidaceae bacterium; assembly: GCA_040006355.1. Lineage (GTDB taxonomy): Bacteria > Actinomycetota > Actinomycetes > Propionibacteriales > Nocardioidaceae > Nocardioides_B. Next base: position 1,883 of record JBDTXF010000442.1, read on the forward strand.
GTGGCGCGGCAGATCCATGCCGACGTGGACAACGCCGTCGCCGTGCACTCCCGCGAGGAGCTGGGCGTCGACCCCGACGACCTGCCCTCCCCCTGGGTAGCGGCCATCTCCTCCTTCCTGTCCTTCGCGGTGGGCGCCGCACTGCCGCTGGTGCCCTACCTGCTCGGAGCCTCCAGCCTGCTCCCGACGCTGGCCCTGACCCTGGTGGCGCTCTTCGTCTGCGGTGCCGTCGTCACCCGGCTGACGAGCCGTTCCTGGTGGTGGGGCGGCTCCCGCCAGATGCTCCTGGGCGCGGCGGCAGCCGGCCTGACCTACCTGATCGGGGGACTGGTCGCAAGCGCCGGAATCGGCTGACCTGGCAGGGCCTCCGGAAGCGTCCACCCTCTGGGCGAGGCGCTCCGGCGGCTGATCGGGCGGCGGGTGAGGTTGCTGTAGCATTTCGAGCGCGCACGGGCCAACGTCGTCCCCTGCAGACCACCTGCCTGACCTGCACCGGGAGCGACGCCTTCGAGCGCTCGCGCTGTGGACCGACGACGCCGAGGTGTGCCGCATGCATGCGACTCCGCCAGCACAGGGCCTCTACGACGGCCTGCACGAGCACGACGCCTGTGGCGTCGCGTTCGTCGCCACCCTGACGGGCGAGGCGAGCCACGACATCGTCGCCAAGGCGATCACCGCGCTGCGCAACCTCGAGCACCGTGGAGCCACCGGTGCCGAGCCGGACTCCGGGGACGGGGCCGGCATCCTGCTCGGCGTACCGGACGCGTTCTTCCGCTCCGTGGTGGACTTCGAGCTCTCCGCGCCCCACTCCTACGCCGTGGGCACCGCGTTCCTGCCCGGGGACGACGAGGAGGTCTCCAAGACCCGGCAGCGGATCGAGGAGATCGCCCTCGAGGAGGGGCTGGCGGTCCTCGGCTGGCGTGACGTGCCCACCGACCCGAGATCGCTGGGGGCCACGGCGCTCTCGGTGATGCCGACCTTCAGCCAGCTCTTCGTGGCGGCTGCCGGCGGTCGCCTGGTCGGGATGGCGCTGGAGCGGCTGGCGTTCTGCCTGCGCAAGCGCTCGGAGCGCGAGACCGACGTCTACTTCCCGTCGCTGTCCTCTCGCACCATCGCCTACAAGGGCATGCTCACCACCGACCAGCTCGACCACTTCTACCCCGACCTGGTCGACGAGCGTGTCGCGTCAGCGGTGGCCGTGGTGCACTCGCGATTCTCGACCAACACGTTCCCGAGCTGGCCGCTCTCGCACCCGTTCCGGTTCATCGCGCACAACGGCGAGATCAACACCGTGATGGGCAACCGCAACTGGATGCGGGCCCGCGAGGCGCTGCTGTCCTCGGACCTGATCCCGGGCGACCTTGAGCGGCTCTACCCGATCTGCTCGCCGGGAGCCTCGGACTCCGCGTCCTTCGACGAGGTCCTGGAGCTGCTCCACCTCGGTGGCCGCACGCTGCCGCACTCGGTGCTGATGATGATCCCCGAGGCGTGGGAGAACCACGCCGA
>JBDTXF010000443.1:0-3388 GCA_040006355.1 Nocardioidaceae bacterium
CGCGTTCGCCATCGCGACCGATGACTGCGACGGCGTCTTCCTCTCCGTCGACATCGACGTGTGCGACCCTGGCTACGCGCCAGGCACCGGGACTCCGGAGCCGGGGGGCCTGTCCGCCCGGGAGCTCCTGGATTCCGTTCGCCGGATCTGCCTGGAGCTGCCCGTCGTCGGCCTGGACATCGTCGAGGTAGCGCCGCCCTACGATCACGCCGACATCACCGCGGCGCTCGCCAACCGTGTCGTCCTCGAGGCTCTCTCAGCGATCGCCCGGCGACGGTACGACTCCGCGCACGGAACCCGCTGGAACCCCGCCCAACCGCTTCTCGCCGACCGGGTCGCCCCGGTCCCCCAGGGGCACGTCCGCAGGCATGACCGCTAGCCGGCCAGACGATATGACCATGCCACCCGCGGTCCTGCCCCGACGACGGGACGCCGCGGACGAGCTCGTCCAACGAGCGCGAAAGTCCCTGACTGGGACACACTGACCGACCGTCTTCGGCCGATCGGAACCGGACACGTCAGAGTTCGGGTGTGGCATCGAGCGCTGTTTCGGTGAGGTCCTGGTGGGGGGCTTATGTGGTGGAGGTCTGGATCACCTGGGGGCGGTAGCGCTCAATGATGTTGTTGAACTCGGTGCGCTCACGCTCGGGCACGCCCAGGAACATCAGTGTGGCCGCGATCTCCATGGCCACCGCGTCGAAGCCGGCCTTGTCGATGGACAGCCCGTCGTGGGCCGCGACCATGTCGCGGCCGAGGTAGCATCTCGGCCCGCCGGCGGCCTCGATGGACCAGGCGGTGACGAGGAACTTGTAGCCGGGTCCGTTGGCGGCGTTGCCGTGGTGCGCGTGCACAGCGGTGTTGGCGTTGACCAAGGCGTTGTCGAAGAGCCGGTCGACGAGCACATCGACCGCACCGGCGATGGCATAGGCGCCGCCGAGACGGTCATAGAGCGAGGCGTCCGTCGGGACGTGCTCGGCCGCCTCTTCGAGGTCGCCGACCTCGGCGTCGGGCTGGATGATCTGTGTCATGGCGCACTTCCTTCGGTTGTCGTCCCGCCCGCGAGGTGCGGGGAGGATCGGGTCTACGTGATGGTCCGGGGGGTCAGTCGGCCGGTCAGGGTGCGCAGACGACGACGCAGGTCGGCCAGTTCGCGGGGGTCGAGCCCGGTTGCGCAGGTGACCTCGGCCTGAACAGCCACGGCCGCGACTTCGAGGTCGCGGCCGCGCTCGGTGGCGGTGACCAGCACCTGGCGGCGGTCGGTGCCGCGGCGGCGGCGTACGAGACCGGCGACCTCCAGGCGCTCCACCAGAGGTGTCACTGCATGGGAGTCGAGCTCGAGGCGACGCGCGACCCGCCCGACTGGTGCCGGGCCGTCCTGCCACAGCGTGAGCATCACCAGGTACTGCGGGTAGGTCAGGCCGATCTCGTCGAGCAAGGGGCGGTAGCGACGGGTGATGGCGTGCGTGGCTGCGTAGAGGGCGAAGCAGAGCTGGTCGTCGAGGTGCAGGGCACCGACCCTGTCGAGCGGCTCCATCTCGCCTCCGATCCCGTGACCAGGGTCACCCGGGAGGGTCAATCCATCACGCGTGACACATGTGGGTCAAGGTGTTGCCCACATGCATAGAGGTCGTGGCAGGGAGCCGGGCAAGACCGCACCCTCTGAAGAAGGTGCTGCGGGACTCACACGGCGTCCTCGACGTACTCGAACTGATCGGGAAGTCGGGCCGATACCCTTGCAGCCCGGTCGCGGGCGTCCCACCGTGACGAGAGCTGGAAGGGACCCGGGTCACCTTGCGGGCCTTGTCGTGTACGACGCTGATGTGTCGCACCAGCCTGCCGGGTGCCGCCGGGCGCAGGATGTAGAAGCCGGAGCAAGCCCGACGACATCGCCACCGATCCGGTCGAGCGGACTTCGCTCGCAGCGGATCGATCCAGCCACGGGCCACCGACCCCACCGGACAACCGACGAAGCAAGGCTTCGTACTCCAAGGTCGGTACGGTCTGGCTATGGAGCTCCGCTGGCAGGACGCGTCCTGGCTCGTCGAGGCGCACGAATGGATCGATAGGCGACTCGTGATGCTGGGCCTGACCAGGACCGGGGACATCGAGCAGGCGCACGTCTCCTTGTGGTCGATGGTGCTGCGCGTGCCGACCGCCTCCGGGGACGTCTGGTTCAAGGCGAGCGATGTTCCGTTGCGCCATGAGGCGGCGCTGGTCGAGCTGCTGGCGACTCGTCGGCCCGACTGCATGCTGAAACCCCTCGCCAGCGATACCGAGCGTGGCTGGATGCTGATGACCGATGCGGGGGAGTCGTTGCGCGTCTTGGAGCCGGTGGAGGGCAATCTCGACCGGTGGGTCGGCGTGCTGAGACGCTATGCCCGGCTCCAGCTCGACCTCACCGACGCCGTCGACACGATGCTGGCCCTGGGCGTGCCGGACATGCGCCTGACGGTTCTCCCGGAGAGGTACGAGCAGCTCGTGCACGAGATCGGCGCCGAGCGGCGCTTTCGAGACGCCACGCCGTACGTCACGGAGCTCTGCGATGCGCTGCGTCCCTTCGGCATCGCCGAGACCGTCCAGCACGACGACCTCCACGACGGGCAGGTCTTCGTCAAGGACGGACGGCAGCTCCTGATGGACTGGGGCGACTCGTGCATCTCGCACCCGTTCTTCACCTTGTCGGTCACCCTCGAGGGGGTGCTCGCGTGGGGGCTCGATGACGTCGAACACTCCGTCGACACCGCACCCTTCCGCGACGCCTACCTCGAGCCATTTGCCGAGCTGTACGACGGCGACCTCGTCGCGGCCACCGATATTGCAGCTCGCCTCGGCTGGGCCTGCCGCGCGGTGAACGGCCATGTCCCCGGTCAAGAGAGCGCGACCGAGACCCGGCTACGCATGTTCCTGGACGGTCGGCCCTAGAGCCGATCCACCCGAGGATGCGATCTCGTGGCTGCTTCGTTGTCGCCGGGATCGAGGGAGTGGGCCGTCGTGCCTTCGGTGAGCGTGTGAGGGGAATCCACGAGGCGGCTGGGCAGCCTGCGCGGCCGAGCAGTCCCTAGGGGCGTGGGCTTCGAATGAGAGGCAGAACCGCCCCAGCACCGCTCTGTTGGGGCGGTTTGTCCATGTGGGCTGCTGTGCGTCTCGAGGGTGTACGACGAAGCGCTCCTGGGCGTCAGGCCTTCGGCGCGGACCGTGTCGAAGGTTCTGATCCGCCGCCCTGCCAGGCAGACTCGGCCGATCGCTGGATGCCCGCACTGCCTACAGGAAGGACATCGACCCTGTTCGTATTCTCGCGGCGCTCGGCTAGGCCGCGGTCTCGGCGACCGGCGCCATGGTGGCCCGGAGCCGGATCAGCGCGTCTCGGACACGGGTCTTCGCGGTGCTG
>JBDTXF010000444.1:0-3359 GCA_040006355.1 Nocardioidaceae bacterium
ACGGGATCAGGTCCACCCGCCACTGCGGCCGCCAGTCGTTGTCCCAGCAGCACGCGAGGTGCGTCGGGCGGTAGTCGGTCACCAGCCGGGAGATGAAGTCCAGCAGTCCCCGCACGGCGTTCACCGGGGTGCCGTCGGGGGCGTGGAAGGAGTCGGGGACGCCGTAGAAGGCGCGGAAGTACATCGACGCGGTGTCCAGCAGCATCAGGCGTGAGCTCACGCACCGGAGTCTTCCATGTCGGAGCTCCCCGGGAAGGCGGTCGAGCACGGTTAGGGTGACGCTCGTGGAAGACCTCGACCAGCGCATCCTGACGCTCCTCGCCGCCGACGGGAGGATGTCGTTCACGGACCTCGGCAAGTCCACCGGACTGTCCACCTCGGCGGTGCACCAGCGGGTCAAGCGGCTCGAGCAGCGCGGCCTGATCACCGGCTACGGTGCCTCGGTCGACTACGACCAGCTCGGTCTTCCCCTGACCGCGTTCATCTCGATCCGGCCGATCGACCCCTCGCAGCCCGATGACTCCCCCGATCGGCTGCGTGGCATCAGCGAGATCGAGAGCTGCTGGTCGGTCGCAGGCGACGAGTCCTACATCCTGAAGGTGCGGGTGGCTGCGCCGACCGATCTCGAGGAGCTGCTGGCCCGGGTCCGCGCCGTCGCCAACGTCTCGACGCGTACGACGATCGTGCTGTCCACGCCGTATGAGAACCGCGCGGTGAGCTGAGACCTGCAGACGCGCCGACTCGGCGGGGTTGAGGCCTGCAGACGCGCCGACTCGGCGGGGTGGGGACCGGTCAGTCGGAGACCGACGAGTAGGCGACCACGCCTCGTCGCAGGGCCGAGGACGCAGCGCGGGCGGTCGAGCGCAGGCCGCTGTCGCCGGCCGCGTCCGCGACCTGGTCGGTCAGGTCGAGCAGCTGCTTGACCCAGCGCACGAAGTCACCGGCGGCGAGGTCGGTCTCGTTGAGCACCTCGTCGAGCGCGGCGCCCTCGGCCCAGCGGTAGGCCGCCCAGGCGAAGCCCAGGTCGGGCTCGCGGAGGAAGTCCAGCTTGTGCTCGCGCTCCAGGGCGTCGAGGTCGGCCCACAGCGACACCATGTCGGCGAGCACCTGCTTGACGCGTCCACCCGGAAGTCGCGGGGAGACGGCGTCGTCGGGGCGGCGGGTCTCGAAGACCAGCGCGGACAGGGCCGCGGCCAGATCGCCGGGTGAGAGGCCGTCCCAGAGCCCGTTGCGCAGCGACTCCGCCGCGACCAGGTCCATGTCGGTGTAGATCCTCATCAGCCGCGTCCCCGGCTCGGCGACCTCGTCGTCGGCGAGGTAGCCGAGTGTGGTGAGCACCTCGCAGACCCGGTCGAACTGCCGGGCAATGGTGTTGGTGCGCTGCTCGATGCGGCGCTGCAGGGTGCGCGCGTCCCGCTCGAGCCGGTGGTGCCGCTCGGCCCACCGGGCGTGGTCCTCGCGGTCGGCGCAGCCATGGCAGGGGTGCGACCGCAGGTCGGCGCGCAGCCGACTGATCTGGCGCTCACCCTCGACCTCCACCCGGTCGCCGGTCCGGCCACCGCCGGGAGCCCCACGCCGCGGTGGCAGGGTGAACCCCTGGGTGCGGACCCGCAGCGTGGCCGCGAGGTCGCGGCGCGACTGCGGGTTGCGGCCGCTGAAGCTCTTCGGGATCCGGATCCGCTGGAACGCCTCGACCGGGACCGGGAAGTCGACCATCGAGAGCCGGCGGGCGTGCCGGTCGGCGGTGAGCACGAACGGTCGCGGACCCTCACGGTCCGAGGTCATGCCAGGGTCGATGACGACCGCGAGCCCCGAGAAGCGGCCGGACGGCACCTCGATCACGTCTCCGGGACGCAGCGCCTCCAGCGAGGCCACCACCGAGTCCCGCTTGTCCGCGCGGCGGTGTCGCGCCGCCGCGCTCTCCGCATCGGAGAGCCGCTGCCGCAGCCGGGAGTAGTCCATGAAGTCCCCGAGGTGGCAGGAGGCGGCCTCGGCGTACCCCTCGAGGGCGTTCTCCGCCTTCCTCAGCTGGCGGGCGAGTCCGACGACCGCCTTGTCGGCCTGGAACTGCGCGAACGACGACTCGAGCAGCTCCCGGGCGGTGGCGCGCCCGACCTGGTGCACGAGGTTCACCGCCATGTTGTACGACGGGCGGAAGGACGACTTGAGCGGGTAGGTGCGGGTCGAGGCCAGGCCGGCGACCGCCTTGGGGTCGAAGCCCTGCTGCCACAGCACGACGCCGTGGCCCTCGACGTCGATGCCGCGTCGGCCGGCTCGACCGGTCAGCTGGGTGTACTCCCCCGGCGTGATGTCGGCGTGGGTCTCACCGTTCCACTTCGACAGCTTCTCGATCACCACCGAGCGGGCCGGCATGTTGATCCCCAGCGCGAGTGTCTCGGTCGCGAACACCACCTTGCAGCGGCCGCTCTCGAAGAGCTGCTCGACGCACTGCTTGAAGGTCGGCAGCATCCCGGCATGGTGGGCCGCGACGCCTCGCGAGAGGCCCTCCAGGAAGTCGTGGTAGCCCAGGACGTGCAGGTCCTCGTCGGGCAGGTTGCGGCAGCGCGCCTCGACGAACTCGATGATCTCCTCCCGCTCCGCGGGCGTGGTCAGCCGGAGGTTCGCGTTCAGGCACTGGGTGACCGCCGCGTCGCAGCCGACCCGGCTGAACACGAACACGATGGCGGGCAGCAGGCCCTGGGCGTCGAGACGCTCGACCACGTCGAACCGGGTCGGAAGCGTCGGTCCGCGACCGCCCTGGCCCTGCCCGCGTGCACCGGCTCGGCCACGCGGCGTGCTCTTGCGGCCGCGGGGCGAGCGATGGTCGGAGGTGCGACCGGACCGCCAGTCGTCGCGGGCGATCCGCATCAGCTCGGGGTTCACCTGGGCGTCGGGTCCCGAGGCGTCGTCGGAGTCCGCGAACAGGTCGAACATCCTCCGCCCCACCAGGACGTGCTGGTAGAGCGGCACCGGGCGGCGCTCCTCGACGATCGTGGCGGTCTCCCCGCGCACGGTCGCCAGCCACTCGCCGAACTCCTCGGCGTTGGACACGGTCGCCGAGAGCGAGACGAGCGCGACCGACTCCGGGAGATGGATGATGACCTCCTCCCACACCGCACCGCGGAACCGGTCGGCGAGGTAGTGCACCTCGTCCATCACCACGAACCCGAGGCCGGTCAGCGTCGAGGACCCGGCGTACAGCATGTTGCGCAGCACCTCGGTCGTCATCACCACGATCGGCGCCTCGCCGTTGATGGTGTTGTCACCGGTCAGCAGACCCACCTGGTCGGGGCCGTAGCGACGCACGAGGTCGGCGAACTTCTGGTTCGAGAGCGCCTTGATCGGGGTGGTGTAGAAGC
>JBDTXF010000445.1:0-3354 GCA_040006355.1 Nocardioidaceae bacterium
CAGGAGGCGAAGGTCTCGAAGCTGGTCTCCCTGGTCGTGAAGTTCGGGGCACTGGTCTTCGTGCTGGGGCTGGGCACCCAGGACGCGATCAACTTCCAGCTGCTGGGCGGGGTCTGGATCCTGCAGACCATGCCGGCCCTGGTCTTCGCGCTCTACACCCGGTGGTTCCACCGCTGGGCGCTGCTGGCCGGCTGGGCGGCGGGCATGGTCTACGGCACGGTGACGTCCTACCAGGTCCCCGTCGTCGGCAAGCCCGGCACGCACTTCGGCGGACCGCTGTCACTGGTGCCGTTCACCGACACCAAGGGCTACATCGCGCTGACCGCCTTTGCACTCAACGTCGTGGTGGCGGTGGTCCTGACCTTCGTGCTCCGTGGCCTCCGCGTCGCCGAGGGCGTCGACGCGACCTCGCCGGGCGACTACCACGCGGACGCCGGGGACCGCGGCGTCGAGGACGTGCTCGCGGGGGAGGCAGGGCCGGCTCCTGCGTCCCGGTAGCCTTCCCGCATGAGTGATCCCACCCCACCCGCCGAGCCGCACGGTGGCGAGCACGCCGTCGCGGTGGCTGCCGCGCACGGCGTCGAGACCCTGTTCACCCTGTCCGGCGCCCACGTCTTCCCGATGTACGACGCGGCGGTGCACGCCGACCCGCCGATGCGGATCCTCGACGTGCGCCACGAGCAGACCGCGGTGTTCGCCGCCGAGGCGATGGGGAAGCTCACCAGGGTCCCGGGTCTCGCGGTCCTGACCGCCGGCCCCGGCGTCACCAACGGGGTCAGCGCGATAACCCAGGCCCAGTTCAGCGGCTCCCCCCTCGTCGTGGTGGGTGGGCGCGCGCCGGCCAACCGCTGGGGCACGGGCAGCCTGCAGGAGCTCGACCACCCGCCGCTCCTCGCGCCGGTCACCAAGTCCGCCCGGACCGTGCACGCGGTCGCTGAGATCTCCGGCGCCATGGGCGACGCGTTCGCCCTCGCCGGCTCCTCGCACCGCGGGCCGACGTTCCTCGACGTTCCGATGGACCAGTTCTTCGACACGACACCGGCCGATCTGCCCGCCGCGCATCCCCGGCAGCGGCTCGAGGCCGACCCGGACGCGCTGGCGCGGGTCGGCACGCTTCTCGCGCAGGCGTCGCGTCCGGTGCTGGTGCTCGGCACCGACGTGTGGGCCGATGCCGCCGAGGAGGCCGCGCTGCGCTTCGTCGAGCAGACCGGGATCCCGGTCATCACCAACGGCATGGGCCGCGGGCTGGTCCCGGGTGGCCACCCGCTGCTGGTCACCAAGGCCCGCAGCAAGGCGTTCGGCAGCAGCGACCTGGTCGTGGTCGTCGGCACGCCTCTCGACTTCCGCCTCGGCTACGGCGTCTTCGGCGGGAAGGACGGCGCACCGCCCGCCCAGGTCGTGCACCTAGCCGACTCCCCCGGCCAGGTCTCCACCCACGCGGAGCTCACCGCGTCGGCCTCCGGTGACCTCACCGCTGTCATCGACGGGGTCCAGGCGGCCCTGGAGTCCCAGCGGAACAAGCCGGACTGGTCGTCGTGGGTCGCCGACCTGCAGGCCGCGGTGCGGGCCGGGGTCGAGCGGGATGCCGATCTGCTGGGCTCGGAGGCCGACCCGATCCACCCGGCGCGCATCTACGGCGAGCTCGCACCCCGCCTGGCAGAGGACTCGGTGGTGATCGGCGACGGCGGCGACTTCGTGTCCTTCGCCGGCAAGTTCGTCGAGCCCAAGCGCCCCGGCGGCTGGCTGGACCCCGGCCCCTACGGCTGCCTCGGTGCCGGGCTCGGCTCCGCGATCGCCGCCCGGATCGCCCGGCCCTCCGCGCAGGTCGTGCTTCTGCTCGGCGACGGCGCCGCCGGGATGTCCCTGATGGACGTCGACACGCTGGTGCGCCACGACCTGCCGGTGGTGATCGTGTGCGGCAACAACTCCGCGTGGGGACTGGAGAAGCAGCCCATGCAGATGCTCTACGGCTACGACGTCGCGGCCGACCTGTCCCCGCGGACCCGCTACGACCAGGTGGTGACGGCGCTCGGCGGCGGCGGCGAGATGGTCACCGACCCGAAGCAGATCGGCCCGGCCCTGGACCGCGCGTTCGCGGCCGGCACGACCTACCTCGTCAACGTGATCACCGACGTCGACGCGGCCTACCCGCGTGCGACGTTCGGCGTATGACGGTCATCGTCCGGCCGCCGCACCCCGGTGAGCTGGACGCGGTCGGGGAGCTCACCGTGACGGCGTACGCCGCCGACGAGCTGCTCGCCGATGACGACTACTACACCGAGCACCTGCGTGACTCGGCGAGTCGCCACCGGGAGGCCGAGGTCTACGTCGCCGAGCTCCCCGAGCTGCCCGGCGACGTGGTGGGGACGGTGACCTTCTGCCCGCAGGGGTCGCCGTGGAGCGAGCTGGCGCGGCCCGGCGAAGGTGAGTTCCGGATGCTGGCCGTGGCTCCGACGGCTCGTCGGCGCGGGGTCGCGGAGGCGCTGGTCGGGGTGTGCATCGAGCGGGCCACCGAGCTGGGCTACACCGCCGTCGTGCTGTCCAGCCTGCCGGTCCAGCAGGCTGCGCACCGCATCTACGCGCGCCTCGGCTTCCACCGGACCCCTGAGCGCGACTGGTCCCCGGGCACCGGTGTCCTCCTGCTTGCCTTCCGTCTCGACCTCTAGAACCGTAGGAGGAGCCGCCCCCCCCCCGCGGCGCTGCGAGAACCGCGAACCGGCTGTTCGCACCGTCACCCCGGGAGTCCCTCGGCCTCGGTGACCCGACGGGACCGCTACTACCGGTGCACCCCGCGCGCCGAGGTCTCGCTCAGCGACTGAGCCGGGACAGGAACCGCTCGGCGTCGACCACGACCCGGGTCACCTCACCGTGGGCCACCACCTTCTCCGCGCCCCCCTCCGGCGTGTGCCGGGCGACGACCTCGAAGCGCACCAGCCGGCCGTCGACGTGCACCGCCGCAGCGGTGACCTGCACCCGCGCGCCCACCGGGCTGGCTCCGACGTGGTCGAGCTGGACCCGGGTGCCCACGCTGGTGCTGCCGGGCTCGAGCGAGCCGGCGACCGCCGCGCAGGTGGCCGCCTCGCACCAGGCCAGCAGCCGCGGCGTCGCCAGCACGGGAAGGGTGCCGGAGCCGAGGGCCGCGGCGGTGTCCGCCTCGGTGACCGGGAAGGTGAGGGTGGCGCTGTCGCCTGTCTGCATGGGTCCATCCTGCCGCCCCCGGGAGGCTCGATTCGCCGGGGCGCGCACCCGGATGCGACAATGGTGCGACATCAGCGTCGAGGAGGACACCATGGGCAAGACCGGACGCAAGCGCCGCGCGCGCAAGAAGAAGGCCGCGAACCACGGCAAGCGCCC
>JBDTXF010000446.1:0-3334 GCA_040006355.1 Nocardioidaceae bacterium
CCCGGCCACCCGGATGCGGACCCGTCCCCCGAGCGAGGTCGTCGTCGTGCACGGCGACCTCGACGACAGCGTGCCGGTGGAGAGCAGCCGCGGGCTGCGGGGGCGCTTCGGCTGGCTGGACTACCGCGAGCTCCCGGGCGCCGACCACTTCGCCGTCATCGACCCGCTCTCGGACGCCTGGCCGGCCGTGCTGGACGCGGTCGGCCGCCCCGACGCCTGACGTGCGGCCGGGTGAGACGCTTGAGGCATGACCTCCACGCGTCGCATCGCGATCGTCGGCGCCGGCCCCGCGGGCACGGCACTGGCACTCGGCCTGGTGCGCCAGGGGTTCGACGTCACGCTCGTCTCCGACCGGTCGACGGAGGCGATCCGCGCGGGCTCGGTGATGTCGAGCCAGGTCACCTTCGAGTCCGCGCTCGAGGCCGAGACCGCGCTCGGCATCACCGAGCTGCTGCCGCCGGCCCCGCCGATCGGGCGGATGGCCTACTCCATCGAGCGCGCCGACGGCTCGGCCTCCGCGTTCACCACCGAGCTCCCCACCGCGGCGCGGTCGGTGGACCAACGCGTCCGGGTGCCGCTGCTGATGGAGGAGATCGAGCGGCGCGGCGGCAAGGTGGTGTCGCTCGTCGCGTCGGTCGACGACCTCGAGGACCTCGCCCGCGACCACGACCTCGTCGTGGTGTCCACGGGCCGCGGCGGGCTCGCGTCGCTGTTCCCGCGCGACGCGGACCGGTCGCCGTACTCCTGCCCCCAGCGCACGGCGGCGCTCACCTATCTGCACGGGGTGACGCCCGACCCGGCCGGTCCGGGCCTGCGCTACCACGCCGTCGAGGGCGTCGGGGAGTGCTTCACCTGTCCCGCCCTGACCGTCGACGGGCCGTGCGACATCGTGGTGGTCGAGGCGGTCCTCGGCGGTCCCCTCGACGTCTGGGGGGACGTGCGCACACCGGCCGCGCACCTCGAGCGGCTCCGCTCGGCGCTCGCCCAGCACTTCCCGGCCGAGGCGTCCCGGATCGAGGGCGCCCGGCTCGTCGACGACCGGTCGGTGCTGCACGGCGCGATCACCCCCGTCGTACGCCGTCCGGCCGGTGTGCTGCCGTCGGGGGCCGCCGTGCTCGGGATGGCCGACGTCGTCGTCCTCAACGACCCACTGACCAGCCAGGGCTCGAACAACGCCACCAAGTCGGCGTCGTTCTACCTCGAGGCGATCGCGGCCCACCACGGCGGGTTCGACGCCGACTGGATGGAGCGCACCTTCGACAACTTCTGGCGGGGCTGGGCGCAGTGGGCCACCGAGTGGACGAACTCCTGGCTGCGTCCCCCAGAGCCGCACCAGCGCGCGGTCGTCGACGCCGCGGTGCGACACCCGGCGATCGCCGAGCGGATCGTGGCCGGCTTCGACGACGCCCGGCTGTTCGCACCCTGGTGGTTCGACGCCGACGCGGCCGCCGAGCTCGTCGAGGCCCAGGCCGAGGTGGAGGCGGCGCGCTTCGACACCCGCGACCTGCGGCGGGCGCTGGGGCAGTACGCCACCGGCGTCACCGTGGTGACCACCGTGGATGCTGCGGGCACGGCGTACGGGATGACGGCGAACTCGTTCACCTCGGTCTCGCTGAACCCTCCCCTGGTGCTGTGGGCGGCCGCGAGGTCGTCGCCCTCGCTGGCAGCCTTCGAGGCCGCCGACCGGTTCGCGGTCAACGTGCTCGCCTCGGACCAGCACCACCTCTCGCGGCAGTTCTCGACCTCGGGATCGGACAAGTTCGACGGCGTGCGCCTGGTCCCGGGCCACGACCTGCCCTTGCTCGAGGGCACCGTCGCGCGGTTCGTCTGTCGCCGACGTCAGGGTCCGCAGGGACGCCTCGACGCCGGCGACCACGTGGTGCTCCTCGGCGAGATCGAGTCCTACGACGCGCCGGGCGGCGAGCCGCTGGTGTTCCACTCCGGCTTCTACCGGGTCGCCACCAAGCACCCCGACCTCTGACCCGCCGAGGGGTCACTCCCTCACCCCCTTTTGCGGCGTGTCGCGGAGTTCGTGACCCCTCGGCCACACCTGCCCTGTGCACAACCCGCACGCGGCCAGGTCAGCGGGCAGGGTGCTGCGATGCTCCCCTTCGACCAGCCCTTCACCACCGCCCGGGCCCTCGACCTCGGCCTCTCCGCCAACCAGCTGAGCCGGCTGGTGCGGGAAGGGGTCCTGCGCCGCGTCTTCCGGGGGGTCTACGTCGACGCGGCCGCCGAGGACACGCTCGCGACCCGGGCCCGGGCGCTGCTGCTCGTGACACCGCCGTCCGCGGTCGTCACCGACGAGTGCGCTGCCTGGGCGCGCGGCGTCGACCTGCTGGCCCGCGGCGACCACGTCATCCCTCCCCCGCTGAGCATCTGCCAGCCACTGGACCGGACCCGCGTCCGTCAGCGGGACACCGACGGCCGACGGCGGATGCTGACCGCGCATGACGTCGAGGTGGGGCACGGAGTCCGCCGGACCACCAGCCTGCGGACCGCGATGGACCTCGCCCGCACCCGCTCCCGTCCGCGCGGCATCGCCGCCCTCGACGCGCTGCTGCGCACCGGCGACTTCGCCCACGCCGACCTGCTGCGCGACCTCGACCGGTTCCGCGGCTTCCGGGGGGTGGTCAGACTGCGAGCCCTGGCGCCCCTGGCCGACGCGCGGGCGGAGTCACCCGCCGAGTCGGCGATGCGACTGATCTGGGTCGACGCGGGGCTCCCCCGGGTCACCTCGCAGATCTCGGTCCGCAGCGCGCTGGGCACCGAGGTCTACCGCCTCGACATGGGCCTCCCCGAGCTCCGGTACGCCGCGGAGTACGACGGCCTCGCCTGGCACTCCTCACCGTCGCAGCGGGCTCATGACCGCGCACGTCGCGCGTGGCTGCGCGACCGCGAGGGGTGGGACATCGACGTGCTCGGCAAGGACGAGGTGTTCACCCACCCGCTGCGCGCGGTCGAGATCCTCCGGGCCGGCGTGGCGCGCGCCGAACGGCGCTACCGCCGCGCCGGCTGAGGGGTCACCAGCTCCTCGACACGCCGCGAAAGCGCGGGAGGGAGTGACTCCTCAGCGGAGGGGGGGCTCGGTCTTCTCGCGCACCTCATCCTCGGTGACCCCGGGCGCGAGCTCCACGAGGCGCAGACCCCCACCGGTCGACGCCGGCTCGATGTCGATCACCGCGAGGTCGGTGATGATGCGCTGGACGACCCCCTTGCCGGTGTAGGGCAGCGAGCACTCGTCGACGATCTTGAAGGAGCCGTCCTTGGCGACGTGCTCCATCAGCACGATCACCCGCTTGGCGCCGTGCACCAGGTCCATCGCGCCGCCCAT
>JBDTXF010000447.1:0-3312 GCA_040006355.1 Nocardioidaceae bacterium
CTGGGAGAGGGCCTGGGAGTGGGACTGGCTGAGACCGGCTGTGCCGGCCGTGGCCGCCTGCGCGGGAGCCACCGCACCGCCCGCCAGCGTGCCGGCGACCACAAGGGCAGCGAACCACCGGGCGACCGAACGATGCTGTGTCATCGGGACCTCGTGCTCCTCTCGGCGGTATCAGGGGTTTGCCGCGTCCGCCAAGTGTGGCGGCAGACCGCCCCAGAGGACCCCAAAGCGGCCTCGCAGGAGTGTGCACTGCATGTTCCTGCAAAACCTTTGTTCTGCTGCGCAGGGCCGAGAAGTCGTGTAATTTTCACCGTCGCCTGAACGAGCGGCCCCTCAAGCCGACAAAAGCCACCAAACCTCCGCGGCCGGTGCCCCTGGGTCGGCCTGGGTCGTTGCGTAGTTGTGCAATCCCAGCCTCGTCACCCCACCGGCTACCAGGAGCTGCCGAAGCAGACGAACGGCGCCAGCTGGTCGTCCTCGGCCAGCGCCCAGGCAAGCGCCTGAGCGCTGTCGGTGCCGGTCACCATCGCGGCGTGCACCCGGTCCATCACCCGGTCGGCGACGTCGTCGGGGACCCGGGCGACCCCGGCGAGCACCGAGCGCGAGCCGAGGTGCAGCAGCACGCTGGTCAGCCCCAGCCCCTCGTCGCCGGGGCGCACCGTGGCCAGTCCCGCCTCGCAGGCGGACAGCACGACGCAGGGCGCGGAGCCGCCGTCGAGCTCGTAGGCGTAGAGCGGCCCGTCCGCCAGCCGGAGCGAGGAGAACAGCGGGCTCTCCTGCTGATGGGTGCCGTGGCCCGCGACATGGACCAGGTCGGCGCGGGCGAGCGCGTCGCGGACCGCGCCGGTGGTGGCCGCCCCTGCGGTGAGCCGCTGCGCGTCCGGCCAGCGCGCCTGCACCCGGTCGGCCTCCTCCTCGGCACGCCGCAGCCCCGGCCCGGCCACGCTCACCACCCGCGGCGTCGGTGGGCGCGAGTGCCGGCCGGCCCGCAGCCAGGAGGTGGCGCTCGGGGTGACCACGACCGGCAGCCCCCGTCGCGAGGGCAGCAGGCTCCAGGGCAGCAGCACCAGGACCGTGCTGGCGGACACCACCAGGGGCGTGCCCGCCAGACCGAGCGGCTCCAGCAGCAGGTCGTCGAGCCGTCGCAGTCCGGCGTCCAGCGACCGGCGTACGGCGTCGACGAGGGGTGCGGGCAGCACCGGCATCGCCAGCGCGTCGAGGTCGGCCCGGACCCGCTGCACCAGCTCCTCGACCTCCGCGACGCCTGCGAGGTCGACGAGGTGCGGTCGGCTCCGGCTGGCGACGACCGCCCGCCACCGGCCACCGTGCACGACGTAGGTCACGAACGCCGTGCCGGCCGCTCGCGCGGCCGCCCGCACCTCACCGAGCCGCGCGCTCTCGGCGACCGGTCCCTCGGCCCCACCCTCGAGCTCCCAGGACCGGGCCCTGATCTCACGCCGCAGGCCGGTGCTGCGGGTCCGCAGCCGGGCCAGCTCCTCGGCCGCGCCGGCATCACCCGCCAGGACCCTGGCCTCCTCCTGGCTGCGGCGCAGGTCCGCGAGCAGGTCCGCGGTCCGGGCGTCACGCGGAGGACCGATCGGCGCCAGCCGGGTGGAGATCGCCCGTCCGCGCTCGACCGCGGCGAAGAAGTCCGCCGCGCTGCCGCTGCGCGCCGCCGCCTCGAGCCCGAGCCGGGCCAGGGGCAGCCCGTGCACGGCGCTGGCGGTCCGCAGGTCGAGCGACCCGAAGCTGTTCTGGTAGGAGCCGAGCTCGCTCAGCCCATGGCGCACCTCCGCAGCCGCTCGGACCGGCTCGCCGCGATGCAGTGCCGCCAGGGCACGGACCTCACGGGTCTGGAGCCGGGCCTGCAGCGGGTCGGTGGAGCGCATCTGCGGCAGCGGCAGGTCGGGGGCGGCCAGGCCCAGCAGCAGCTCGCACTCCAGGGCGAGCAGCTCGGCCGGCCGGGCCAGGTCGAGCCGGTGCTCGGCGCGGCAGCTCCCGGCGAGCCGGTGCGCGCGGGTCACCACGACCCGCAGCGCCGCGTCCCTGCGCGCGCCCGACCGGCCGTCGGCCGCCCGCCTCTCGCAGCGGAGCACCAGGAGCTCGGCCCTGCGTCGCCAGCGCAGGTTGCCGCGCCGGGCGAACAGCCGCTCCGCCGTGGTGGCCAGCCGCCGCGCCCGCTCGGTCTCCCCCTCGACCAGGGCGCACTCCGCCCTCGCCAGCTGGGCCTCGGCGACGTCCTGGTGCAGCCGCCCGGAGCCGAACAGCTCGACAGCCGAGGCCAGCAGCCGCTCGGCGTCGCTGACCAGACCTGCCTCGCGCAGCACCCGCGCCCGGTCGAGCATCCCGATCGGGTGGGGTGGCCCGTCGTTCAGCTGCTCCGCCCGGTCCATCGTGGCGAGCGCACGCGGGATCCGGCCCGCCAGGAACTCGGCGTACCCGAGGTTGTGCCGCGCCCGCAGCTCCAGCTCACGGTCCCCGCACTGCGCAGCGATGTCCACACAGCGCCGGAAGTCCGCGTCGGCCCCGGGCAGCGCGCCTCGCTCCATGTTCAGCGTGCCGCGGTTGAGCAGCATCATCATCTGGTCCGCGGGGGCGGCCGTGTCGATCAGCGCGACCGCGTCGTCCAGGGCGACCAGCGCCTGCCGGGTGCGGCCCGCCCGCAGCAGCAGCACCCCTCGCTGGCCCCGGATGGTGGCCGTCAGACCGGCCGGCCCGTTCTCGACCGCGGTCCGCTCCGCCTCGTCGAGCAGCGCCATCGCCCGGTCCAGCTCGCCGGAGACCTCGAAGACCGAGGCAGCGAGCCCGATCAGCACCCGGGCGTACTGGAGGCCGAGCAGCGGCTCGTCGCGGTGCGCCGTCGCAAGCTCCCGCCGCAGGGCGTCGTACTGGCGTACGGCGCCGTCGGGGCGACCGCCGTGGAAGGTCGCCCGCGCGGCATCCACCCGCTCGCGCAGGGTGTCCGGGTCGATGGTCGGGGCCACCGCACCGAACCTACAGCTGGAAGAGGGGGGTCACGACCGCATTCCCACTGTCGTCACCGTCGGGCTCGTCGTCCTGGACGGAGTAGACGCGCAGCTGGACGAAGCCCTCCTCGAGTCCCTCGAAGCTGAACCGTCCCTGGTCGTCGGCATCCGCGTCCCGGTCGACCGAGCCCTGCCCCCGCAGGCTGACCCGCATCGGCTCGGGCGGGGCCAGCCAGCCGTCCAGCCGCACCCGGCCCGGGCCCGTGCGGGTCACGGTGACCATGGCGGTGAGCCGGTCGGCGACGAACGTGATGGTCTCGGTGCGCTCCCCCACGGCGCCGTCGCT
>JBDTXF010000448.1:0-3297 GCA_040006355.1 Nocardioidaceae bacterium
AGTGCCTCGACCGCGACTTCGACGTCGAGCACTCGACGATCCAGTTCGAGGGCGCCTCGCACGCCGACCACGAGCACGAGACGCACGCCTGACCCCCGCAGCGGCGACGCCGCCGACGGACGGGTCTTGTGCTCGCCCACGGTGACTGTGAAGGTGGTGCCCGCGCCGGACGACGGCGCCTCGCAGTCAGGGGACACCAGCATGAGCCGTCGCGTCACACTCCGCCGTCCGGTCGTCGTGGTGGCCACCGGTCTGACCGCCCTCGTCGCGGCCGTCGGCACCAGCACGTCCGCCGGGTCGTACGCCGCCGGCCGGCCGTCGCCCACGGGTGGCAGCCGCGCGACAGCGTCCGACGCGGGCCGCACGGCCGGCTTCTTCGACGCCAGGCAGGGCACCGGTCCTCGTGCCGCCCAGGACCTCCGCAGGCGTCAGGCGGTGGCCTCGGCCCGGCCGGCGACCGTGTCGCTGCGCCGGGCCATCGGGGCGCAGGCGGTGGTCGACATCGACGGCACCACCGGCACCCCGCGCCTCGTCGGCCGCCTCGACGGCTACCTCACCGGCCCCTCCCGCCGGACCCCGCGGCGGGTCGCCCTCGGGTTCGTGCGCCGCTACCACCAGGGCCTCGGCCTGACCACCAAGGATCTGTCGACCTTCCACCTGCGCCGGGACTACCGCGACGTCGCGGGCATCCACCACCTCTCCTGGACCCAGCAGGTGGGCGGGGACGACGTCTTCGGCAACGGCCTCACCGCGAGCGTGACCAGGAACGGCCGACTGCTGACTCTGGGAGGATCGCCCGTCTCGGGCGCCGACCCGGCCGTGGCCGCGCCCCGCGCCCTCACCAGTGGACGCCAGGCGATCAGGGCGGCCCGCAGGAGCCTCGACGAGCCCTCCACCACACCCGGCCCGCGAGACGTCGCCCGGCAGGTCCTCTTCGTCACCCCCCGGGGCAGCCGGCTCGGCTGGCAGACGGTGACCATGTCGGCGCAGAGCCCGGCGCTGTCCGTGGCCGACGCGACGACCGGTGTGCTGCTCTACCGCCGGCCACTGAGGGCCGACGCGGCCGCCCCCACCACCGACACCGGGGACGCGTCCCGATCCACGGGAAGCAGTGGGCTCGCCTTCCGCTACTTCCCCCGGGCGAAGGTCGGGGGCACCGCGGGCCGGGTGCACTACACCCGGAGGGGCTGGCTCGGGTCCACCGCGACCACCCTGTCCGGCAACAACTCCCACACCTACTCCGACGTGAACGACGACAACCTGGCCGAGGCCTCGGAGGAGGTGCATCCCTCCTCGGGGCACCGGTGGGACTACCGCCTCAAGCCGTTCCACCTGCCGGGCGTGTCCTTCTGCGACCGGCCCTACCCGTGCTCGTGGAACCCTGAGAAGCCCTACTCCTGGCGCACGAACCGTGCCCAGAACGCCGCGCAGGTGTTCTTCTTCGTCAACGCCTGGCACGACCACCTGCGGGCGGCGCCGATCGGCTTCACCGAGGCCGCCGGCAACTTCCAGGTGCGCAACTCGGGCAGCGCCGGGACGGGCGGCGACGCGGTCGACACCCAGACCGACGACGGCGCGAACACCGCGAACGGTCTCCCCGACCCCGGCCACATCGACAACGCCAACATGAGCACGCCGCCGGACGGCCAGTCCCCGACGATGCAGATGTACCTCCAGCACGCCCCCGGGACGTCGTACCCGGACGGCGACCCGTTCTCGCCCACCAATGTCGGCGACGAGGCGGACACCGTCTACCACGAGTACACCCACGGACTGTCCAACCGGCTCGTCGTCGACCCGGGCGGCCTCTCGACGCTCGGCGGCGTGCAGGCCGGCGCGATGGGCGAGGCGTGGAGCGACTGGTACGCCATGGACTACCTGGTCGGCAGCGGCAAGCAGGTCGACCGCCCGGGCACCGCGGACGTGGTGCTCTTCCAGTACGACGGCCAGGGGGTCCGCCTGGACCGCAGCGAGCCCGTCGACTGCGCGGTCGGCTCGGCGGCGACGCGCTGCCGGAGCGGGGAGACCGGGCACCATGGTGGCTACACCTACGCCGACTACGGCCACGTCACCGGTGGTCCGGAGGTGCACGCGGACGGGGAGATCTGGGCCCAGACGCTGTGGGACCTGCGGGGAGCGCTCGGCTCGCGGCGCAGCGAGTCCGTGGTCACCCGCGCGATGGAGCTCTCGCCGTCCAACCCGTCCTTCCTCGACGAGCGCAACGCGATCCTGATGGCCGACACCGCGGTCGAGAGCGGCCGCGGCCGAGCGGCCATCTGGAGGGTGTTCGCCCACCGCGGCATGGGCTTCTACGCCGGCTCCGTCGGCGGCGACGACACCACGCCCGCCGCGGACTTCCACACCCCGCCGAAGGCGCTGCGCACGGCGTACGTCACCGGACGGGTCACCGACGCGGACAGCCACCGGCCGCTCGCCGGGGTCCCGGTGACGCTCGCGTTCCAGGGCGGCGGCTACGTCAACCCGACGGCGACGACCGCTGCCGACGGCCGCTACCGGCTCGGCCCGGTGCCGGTCGGGCGCTACGGCAAGGTCGGGGTCGTCAGCGGTGGCTTCGACCCGGTGACGAGCCCGGTCACCGTCACCCCCGCCGGTGGCAGGAGGAGCTTCTCGGTCCGCCGGGACTGGGCCGCCGGCAGCGGCGGCGCCTCGATCTCCGACTTCACCGGGCCCGACTTCGGACCGGACTGCGGCAAGGGTCCGGAGGGCGCCATCGACGGCACCCTGGCCGTCGGCTGGCCCAGCACCACCGGGGACGACGCCGGCACGCCGACCAGCACCTTCGTGCCCAAGCAGATCGTCATCGACCTGCCGCAGGCTGTGGACGTCTCGTCCTTCGCGGTCGACCCCGGCGCGACGTGCGGGGACGGCCCGACGTCATCCCTGGGGGCCTACACGATCGAGACCTCCACAGACGGCTCGACCTGGGTCACCGCCTCCCAAGGCGCCTTCCAGGCCGCCGACGACGGGCGGCTGAACACCGTGACCCCGACCGCCGGCACCCAGGGCGTGCGGCAGGTCCGGCTGACCATGCGCGGCAACCAGACCCCCGACTTCGCGACCGCCTGCCCGGGCAGCGGGGACTCCGGCTGCTCCTTCACCGACATGAGCGAGATCGAGGTGTACGGCGCGGCCGGCTGACCCGATCCGACCCGGTGTGACCTGATCGCCTTGCGGCGGCTACTGATGGGTAGCATAATAATGTTACCGACGAGTAGGCACCTGCCCTCGTCACCCGGCCGCGTTCCGGCCGGCCGGAACCCAGTCGTAGCGAGGTCG
>JBDTXF010000449.1:0-3291 GCA_040006355.1 Nocardioidaceae bacterium
TAGAGCGGGGCGGAGTAGGTGAAGTCCTTCTCCTTGCACTCGTCCACGCTGTTCTTCGGGTCGTAGAAGACCGGGTTCTCGAACGAGAGGGACATCGTGCCGGAGAAGTCCTCGATGGGGGAGATCTCCTCGAAGATCTCCTCGAGGCCCGACTTGCGCGAGACGTCCTCGCCGTCGTCGACGCGCTGCTGCACGTCGGCCTTCCAGTCGTCGTTGCCGACGAGCCAGTCGAAGCTCTTGGTCTGGAGGTCCAGGAGCTTCGGGACCTCGAGGGGCTCTGAGATCTTGGCGAAGGAGATGCGGCGGGGGGCCAGAGGGTTCTGAGCGGTGTTGCCTGTGCTGGTGGTGTTCTTGGTGCTGCGCGAGGCGGCCAAGAGGGGTCCTTCCGAAACTCGCGGACTCATCTGCGGCATCGACCGACCACAAACCAGCCGACCGGGCAGGCTGGAAGCATTTGAGGGCAGACGCGAGGACCGATATTAGCCTATGGGCAGCCACAGACACAACCGGTTCAGACCACCGATCCAAATCTCGATCGCACCCCTCGGTCGCTCGACCCCGGAACCGGCGGGTCGGACGACCTCCTGAGGAGCGGAGAGGTCCAGGAGGCGGTGGCCTCTCGGAAACACGAGAAGCATGAACCGTTCGGGCGGCGGAGTCAAGCACCCCGCAATCCGCCGTGCGCATAGAAGTGGCCGATGCCTGCGTCGTCGTACGGCGTGTCGCCGCAGGCATCGCCCACAACCGGGGGTGGTTGCAGGGATCGGCCACAAGCGAACGGGCCTCGCAGCACTCCCGGGCATGACGAACGGCGGTCTCCCCCGTGGGAAGACCGCCGTCCGAGTGCTGCGAGCTGCCGGCTCAGGCCGACGGCGTCACTTGACGGTGACGCTGGCTCCGACGCCCTCGAGGGCGTCCTTGGCCTTCTCGGCAGCCTCCTTGGTGACCTTCTCCAGGACGGCCTTCGGAGCGGCCTCGACCAGCTCCTTGGCCTCCTTGAGGCCCAGGCTGGTGAGGCTGCGGACCTCCTTGATGACGTTGATCTTCTTCTCGCCGGCGGCCTCGAGGACGACGTCGAACTCGTCCTGCTCCTCAGCGGCCTCGTCGGCACCGGCGCCCCCGGCGGCCGGGGCGGCGGCCACGGCGACGGGAGCGGCGGCGGTCACGCCGAAGGTCTCTTCGAACTGCTTCACGAACTCGCTCAGCTCGAGGAGGGTCATCTCCTTGAACGCGTCGAGCAGCTCGTCGGTGGTGAGCTTCGCCATGGTGGCGGTTCCTTCCAGTTTGCTGACCCGCACGGTCGTGCGGGTCGGGTGTCGGTGTCAGATGTGGTCGAGGACCGTCAGGCCTCGGTGCTGCTGTCCTCGGTGCTGCTGTCCTCGGTGCTGCTGTCCTCGACGGGTGCCGGCGTGCCGGCACCGCCACGCAGCAAGGACGGGTCCTCCTCGGCCTTGGCCTGCAGGGCGCCCGCGAGACGGGCCACCTGCGCGAGCGGTGCGTTGAGCAGGTACACCGCCTGGCTGAGGGAGGCCTTCATGCCGCCCGCGAGCTTCGCGAGGAGCACCTCACGCGACTCGAGGTCCGCGATCTTGGCGATCTCCGCCGCGTCGAGGGGCAGGCCGTCGAGCACGCCGCCCTTGATGACGAGGGCGGGGTTTGCCTTGGCGAAGTCACGCAGACCCTTGGCCACCTCGACCACGTCGCCGTTGATGAAGGCGATGGCGGTCGGACCGGTGAGCAGCACGTCGAAGCCTTCGACGCCCGCCTCGGTCGCGGCGATCTTGGTCAGCGTGTTCTTGACCACGGCGTAGTTCGCGTTGTCACCGAGGGAGCGGCGCAGGTCGCGCAGCTGCTTCACGGTGAGGCCGCGGTACTCGGTCAGCACGGCGCCGGCGGACTCCTGGAACGACTCCACGAGCTCCGCGACGTCGGCTGCCTTGTCTGGCCGCGCCATGGGTCTCCTTCCGGATCTTCTCGGACCAGTGCGCCTGGTCGCATCTCGTCCGGAGACCGTCGTGTGCTGCCCCTGGGGGCTGGACGAGAGGTCCTGCACAACGGGAAAGCCCCGGCGCAGAGGCACGGGGCTGGGCACGGGCACCGCCTGGGAGCAGGCGCTGCGTGCTTCACACGGTGTCACCTGCGCTGGACGCCCGCAGTGCGGGGCCTTCAGCCGACATCCTCCGGCGGCGACGCCTCGGGGTGCCAGCGACCGGCGGTCTCTGGTTTCAACGACGATGCTACGGGACCGGGCGGGCCCCCGCAAAATCGCGCCAGGCACGCAGCGGCGCCGAGCAGCCTGGGCTGCCCGGCACCGGTGATCTGGTCGCGGCTGTCAGCTCGTGGGTCCGACGCTCAGGCGTCGTCCTCGCCGGCCACGTTGCGGATCTTGTTCGGGTCCACCTGGACACCGGGGCCCATCGTCGTGGAGACGGTGACCTTCTTCAGGTAGCGGCCCTTGGAGCTGGACGGCTTGAGCCGCAGGACCTCGTCGAGGGCAGCCGCGTAGTTCTCCGCGAGCTGGGCCTCGGAGAAGGACGCCTTGCCGATGATGAAGTGCAGGTTGGCGTGCCGGTCGACGCGGAACTCGATCTTGCCGCCCTTGATGTCGGTGACGGCCTTCGCCACGTCGGGGGTGACGGTGCCGGTCTTCGGGTTGGGCATCAGGCCACGGGGCCCGAGCACCCGGCCGAGGCGGCCGACCTTGCCCATCATGTCCGGGGTCGCGACGACGGCGTCGAAGTCCAGCCAGCCGCCGTTGACCTTCTCGATGAGCTCATCGCCACCGACGATGTCGGCGCCCGCAGCCCGGGCCGTCTCGGCGCGGTCACCGCTGGCGAAGACCAGGACCCTGGCCGTCTTGCCGGTCCCGTGCGGGAGGTTCACGGTGCCACGCACCATCTGGTCGGCCTTGCGGGGATCGACGCCGAGGCGCATGGCCACGTCGACGGTCTCGTCGAACTTCTTCTTGCTCCCGGTCCGGGCGATCTTGATCGCCTCCATCGGGGTGTAGAGCGTGTCCTGCTCGAACGACTCGGCGGTCGCGCGGTACGTCTTGCTGCGCTGCATGTCTGGTTCCTTCGTGTGTGTTGTTTCCAGAGTGTGGTCAGCGGGCGCTCAGCTGCCCTGCCACGTGGAGCTGGTCAGTCGGTGGTGATGCCCATGGAGCGGGCGGTCCCCTCGACGATCTTCATCGCCGCGTCGATGTCGTTGGCGTTGAGGTCCGGCATCTTGGTCGTGGCGATCTCGCGCACCTGGTCCTTGGTCAGCTTGCCGACCTTCTCCTTGTGCGGG
>JBDTXF010000450.1:0-3289 GCA_040006355.1 Nocardioidaceae bacterium
CTCCGGCTGACGGTCGGCGCGGAAGTCCTCGTCGCGGTAGCAGCGGGCGATCTGGAAGTAGCGCTCCATGCCGGCGACCATCAGCAGCTGCTTGAACAGCTGCGGGCTCTGCGGGAGGGCGTACCAGCTGCCCGGCCGCAGCCGCGCCGGGACCAGGAAGTCGCGGGCGCCCTCCGGCGTCGAGCGGGTCAGCGTGGGGGTCTCGATCTCGACGAACCCCTCGTCGCCCAGGACGTTGCGCGCCACTCGGTTCACCTCGCTGCGCAGCCGCAGCGCGGCAGCGGGTCCGGCACGGCGCAGGTCCAGGTAGCGGTAGGCCAGCCGGACCTCCTCCCCCACCTCGCCGGCCCCGTGACCGGTGTCGTCGATCGGGAACGGCAGCGCGGCAGCCGCGCTGAGCACCTCGACGTCGGCCGCGATGACCTCCACGTCGCCAGTCGGCAGTCCGGCGTTCTGGTTGCCCGCGGGCCGGGCGGAGACCTCGCCGGTGATCTTCAGGCAGTACTCCGAGCGCAGCTGGTGCGCGACGTCCTCGTCACGGATCACCACCTGCACCACCCCCGACGCCTCACGGAGGTCGATGAAGGCCACCCCGCCGTGGTCGCGGCGGCGCGCGACCCAGCCGGCAAGGGTGACGGTCTGGCCGACGTTCTCGGCCCTGAGGCTTCCTGCGTCATGGGTGCGGATCACGGGTGGAGCTCCTGAGTGTCGGTGGGGGCGTGATGGGGGGTGCTGATCTGGGGATGGAGGTCCTCGGCGGGCGGCGACCAGGCGTCCGGGGCGGCGTCGACCTGGTCACCGCTGCGGATGTCCTTGACCTGGTCGGCCTGGTCCGGATCGTCGGAGGGAAACCAGACGAACGGGATGCCGCGACGCTCGGCGTACCGGATCTGCTTGCCGAACCTCTGCGGGGCGGCCGCGACCTCGGTGGGGATCCCGCGGCTCCGCAGCCGCTGGGCGACGCCGTCGCTCGCGTCCCGGGACTCCTCGTCCGCCAGCGCGACCAGGACCGCGCTGGGCACCGACCTGCTCGCGCCGAGGTCGCCCGCCGCGAGCAGCGGCACCAGCATCCGGCTGAGCCCCAGCGAGATGCCGACCCCGGGGTAGGTGGATCGGCCGTCACTGGCCAGGGCGTCGTAGCGCCCCCCGGAGCAGATCGAGCCGAGCTTCTCATAGCCCGCCATCACGGTCTCGAAGACGGTGCCGGTGTAGTAGTCCAGCCCACGGGCGATCCGCAGGTCCGCCTCGACCGTCAGCCGGTCGCCGGTCACCGACGCGCAGCCCTCGACGACGGCAGCGAGCTCCGCGAGACCCTCGTCCAGCAGGTCGTGCTGCACGCCGAGGGCACGGACCCGCTCGACGAACGAGGTGTCGGCGCTGCGGATCTCCGCCAGGCGCAGGCACTGCTGGGCCTGGTCAGGGGTGAGCCCGGCCTCGTCGACCAGCATCGAGGCGACCGTCTGCGGGGGCACCTTGTCGATCTTGTCCACGACCCGCATCACCGCCTCGGTGTCGGTCGCGCCGATGCCGAGGTAGAAGCCCGAGATGAGCTTGCGGTTGTTGACCTGCATCCGCAGGGCGGGCACCGGCAGCGCGACCAGCGCCTCGGCCATCACCCGGGCCACCTCCACGTCGTGGTGGAACGCGAGGGTGTCCCGCCCGACGATGTCGATGTCCGCCTGGGTGAACTCGCGGTAGCGGCCCTCCTGCGGACGCTCGCCGCGCCACACCTTCTGGATCTGGTAGCGACGGAACGGGAACTCCAGCCGCCCGGCGTTCTCGAGCACGTAGCGGGCGAAGGGCACGGTCAGGTCGAAGTGCAGACCCAGCCCACCAGCACCGTCGGCGTCCCCTTGCTGCGGGTCGGCCTGCAGCCGACGCAGCACGTAGACCTCCTTGGAGGTCTCCCCCTTGCTGAGCAGCTGCTCGAGCGGCTCCACGGCCCGGGTCTCCACCGACGCGAAGCCGTGGAGCTCGAAGGTGCGGCGCAGCGACTCCACGACGTGGAGCTCGACGAGGCGCTGGTCGGGCAGGAACTCGGGAAACCCGCTCATCGCGGTAGGGCGGGCCATCTCAGAGGCCCCTGCTCGGTGCGTCGTCGGCCAGCTCGGTGAGATAGGGGTTGGTCGCCCGCTCACGGCCGATGCTGGTCTGCTCGCCGTGCCCCGGCAGCACGACGATGTCGTCGGCCAGTGGGAGCACCTTGTCGCGCAGGCTGCGCAGCATCGCCGCGTGGTCCCCGCCGGGCAGGTCGGTGCGGCCGATCGAGCCGGCGAAGAGCAGGTCCCCGGAGAACATCAGCCCGGACACGTCGGAGCTGTCCGCCTCGTCGTACGGCGTCCGGAAGGTGACCGAGCCCTCGGTGTGTCCAGGTGTGTGGTCGACGACGAAGTCCAGGCCCGCCAGGGTCAGGGTCTGGAGGTCGGCGAGCTCGGCCACCTGGTCGGGCTCGGCGAACTCGTGCTTCCCGCCGAGGAGCATGGCCGCCGTCTCACGGGACATGCCGGCCATCGGGTCGGAGAGCAGGTGCCGGTCCCGCGGGTGGATGTACGCCGTGGCGTCGTAGGTGCCGGCGACGGGAGCCACGCACCACATATGGTCGATGTGCCCGTGCGAGACGAGGACGGCGACCGGCTTGAGGCGGTGCTCGCGGACCACGTCGGCCACTCCCTCCGCAGCGTCCTTGCCGGGGTCGACCACGACGCACTCGGTCCCCGGACCGGTGGCGACGACGTAGCAGTTGGTGCCCCACGGGCCGGCGGGGAAGCCTGCGACCAGCACGGTCGGTGCTCCTGTCCTGCTGGGATCTGCCTGCGGCAGCTGAACTTCCGCAGCCTACCGAGAGCTGGGGCCTCGACGTGAACGAGCACCTCCCCGCCCCTCGATGGCCCCCTAGACTCCCAGCGTGGTCACCAAGAAGCGACGTCGCACGCAGCTGGCCCGGGCCGGCGCCCAGCGTCAGGCGTCCCGCCGGGCCGAGCGAGCTCGACGCCGACGGCGCCGGCAGGTCGTCGCGGCCGTCGTCCTCGCAGTCGTGCTGGTGGCGGCCCTCGTCGCGTGGATCGTGCTGGACCGTGGAGGCGGTGGGGCCGCACACGCAGCGGGCGTTGACTACGCTTCACCCATCGACCCGTCTCCGCACCGGGCCATGACCACAGGGGGAGTCCGGTGACCAGCCCGGAGAGTTCCAGCCCGGACAGTGCCAGCCCGGAGATTTCCGGCCCCGAGGGCACGCCCGACCAGGCCCCCGACCAGGCCCCCGACCAGGCCCCCGACCAGGCCCCCGACC
>JBDTXF010000451.1:0-3278 GCA_040006355.1 Nocardioidaceae bacterium
TGATCATGGGCTGTGGCCGCGTCGGTTCGACGCTCGCCCGCAGCCTCGAGGACCGGAACCACACCGTGAGCGTCATCGACGGCAATCCCGATGCGTTCCGGCGTCTCGGCCCGTCCTTCAACGGCACCAAGGTCACCGGCTACGGCTTCGACCAGGCCGTCCTGACCGAGGCCGGCATCGAGCGCGCCGACGCCTTCGCGGCCGTGAGCAGCGGCGACAACTCCAACATCATCGCCGCGCGCGTGGCGCGTGAGACCTTCGGGATCCAGCAGGTCGTGGCCCGGATCTACGACCCCGGTCGTGCGGAGGTCTACCAGCGGCTCGGCATCACCACCGTCGCGACCGTGAAGTGGACCGCCGACCAGATCCTGCGGCGGCTGCTGCCTGCCGGTGCCGAGCCCGACTTCCGGGACCCGTCCGGCACCATCCGGGTCGACCACGTCCCGGTCACCGAGGCGTGGATCGGCCAGCGCACGGTGAGGTTCCAGGAGCAGTCCACCAGCCGGATCGCCTGGATCGACCGGCTCGGCGAGGGCATGCTCCCCACCCGGGAGAGCGTCATCCAGGAGGGCGACCTGCTGCACCTGGTGATGCGCGAGGAGCACGCG
Source organism: Nocardioidaceae bacterium (assembly GCA_040006355.1). GTDB lineage: Bacteria > Actinomycetota > Actinomycetes > Propionibacteriales > Nocardioidaceae > Nocardioides_B. Next base: position 609 of record JBDTXF010000451.1, read on the forward strand.
GACCACGTCTACTCGGTCTTCAACGCCGGGCCGGAGGCCGACTGATGCGGGTTGCCATCGCGGGTGCGGGCGCCGTGGGGAGGTCGGTCGCGCGCGAGCTGATCGGCAACGGTCACCTGGTGCTGCTCATCGACCGGGATCCCGCGGCCGTCAAGCCCGAGCGGGTGCCCGACGCCGAGTGGCTGCTCGCCGACTCCTGCGAGCTGTCGTCGTTGGAGGAGGCGAGGCTCGAGTCCTGCGACGTGGTCATCGCCGCGACCGGTGACGACAAGGCCAACCTGGTGACCTCCCTGCTGGCCAAGACCGAGTTCGCGGTCCCCCGCACCGTCGCCCGGGTCAACCACCCGAACAACGAGTGGCTGTTCACCGAGGCGTGGGGGGTCGACGTCAACGTCTCGACGCCGCGGATCATGTCCGCCCTCGTCGAGGAGGCCGTCACCGTCGGCGACATCGTCAGGCTGTTCACCTTCCGCCAGGGCAACGCCAACCTCGTCGAGATCACGCTGCCCGAGGACTCGCCGTTCGTCGGCAAGCCGGTCGGGCTGATCCCCTGGCCGGAGAACTCCTCCCTGGTCACGATCCTGCGCGACGGTCAGGTCTACACCCCGACCGGCGAGCAGCCCATCGAGGAGGGCGACGAGCTGCTGTTCGTCAGCTCCCCGGAGGCCGAGGAGTCGCTCCAGGAGCTGCTGTCCCCCGGCACCGGCCAGTAGCCCTGCGCGGACCTACAGCTCACCGTCCGGCAGCGGCGCCTGTGGCTCGGCGACGACGGGGGTGCTGTTGCGGCCCAGCAGCCAGACCATCCCGGCGAGCGCCAGGATCTGCAGCGGCCACCCGAGGGCAATCTTGCTGACCCCGAGGGCGGCGACCATCGGCCCGGCGTCGGACGCGGCCCGGCCCGCGAGGTAGATCGGCACCTGGACGAGCACGCGGAGGACGCAGGGGGCGGCGAGCATCCAGGTCAGGTTGCGGCACAGCCGCACCACCTGCGGGTCCCGGTGCCACTCGGTCGGGTCACCCGCCACGCTGCCGACCATGAAGCCGACCACCGGCCACGACACCAGGTTGCTGAGCACCATCGCCACGGCGTAGCCGCCGTTGTAGATCAGGCCGGGCAGGAAGTAGGCGAGCGCCTGGTCGTCGGCGCTGCCGCCGCCGCGCGCGGAGCGCCAGGCGAAGAAGGCGCCGATGCCGATCCCGACGAGGCTGTTCAGCACGAACTGGACCGTGGACCGGTGCAGCGTCCGGAGCACCAGGAGGACGACGGCGGTGCCCACGCTGACCGCCACCGCGAGCGGGAGGCTCTTGGTGGTGAGGAAGAGGACCGTGAACGCGAGCGTCGGCACGGCAGCCTCGAGCATGCCGCGGCGACCGCCCAACGCGCGTGACAGCTGTCCGCGCACGACCTCCTCGACCGTGCCGGCGCCGATCGTCGTCCGTGCTGGCAACGCGGCTACTTGAGCTCGTAGCGGGGGTTGAACATCACCCGCACCTTGTTCTGCGTCCCCACCCGGCCGATCACCTTGATGGCGCGGCCGGGCTCGATCCCGGCGATCCTGCGCCGGCCCAGCCAGACCAGGGTGATCAACGCGGAGCCGTCGTAGAGCTCGGCTTCCAGCGCGGGGACGCCGCCTCGTGGACGGAGCGTGACGGTGCGCAGGCTGCCTCGCAGCTCGACCCGCTGCCGGTCGTCGGCGTCCACGATCGGGCAGCAGCCCGCCCGGACGGCGTCCTGCTTGAGCTCGCGCGCCTCCATGTCGGCGCTGCTGGCCCACTTGCTGAGGCTCTTGCGGAGCCGACTCCTGACCTCTGTCATGTCCCCAGCGTACCCGCCGCGAGAGCGGGCTGGAGGGCCGCCGGCTCGAGCGCCGGGAGCGGCCTACTCCGCAGCCGCGGGCGCGGGGTGGACCCCCGGTGGCATGGTCAGCGGCAGGGCGTCACCGGGCGGCACGGGGGTGCTGCCGCGCACCACGACGACCTCGCGCAGCGCCGTCTCGACGTCGCCGTCCTCGTCGTACTCGACAGCGGGGCGGCCGAAAAGGGTGGCGCGCAGCAGCCACCGGGGGCCGGCGATGCCGAGCACCTTCGAGACCTGCTGGGCATGCTGGCCATCGGGCAGCTCGACGATCAAGGAGACGCTGAGCTCGGGACCGAAGGGGCCCTCGGACTCGGTGGCGGTGCCGCCGAGCTGAGCGACCTCGCCGCTCATCCCGCGGCGGACGTCCGCCCAGATGTCCCCGTTGCGAGGGGCGGCGAACGCCCGCAGCTCCACCGCGCCCTCCTCGCCGGCGAGGAGCACCGCCGCCACCTCACCGGTCTGCTCATCGACCTGGAGCTGCACCTCGAGACCCTCGCGGGGTGCGACCAGGAGGCTGCCCAGATCCACCCGGGAGTCGTCGTCCTCGTCGAGGGTGACCTCGGAGGCGTCCCAGGGACCGGCTGCTCGTGGCCCGGGGACCTCCGCGCCGTCGTCGGAGCCCCCCGCGAGGTCCTCGGCGGGGTCGGCCTTCTTGCGTCGGAACATCAGTGCTTCTCCTCGGTGGGCTGTGCAGGGCGGGCTGCGAAACCGCCCGTGGAACCGTACCCGCCCACGCCCCGCGCCGAATCGGGCAGGCCGTCCACCTCCACGAAGCGGGCCTGCTCGACGCGCTGCACCACGAGCTGGGCCAC
>JBDTXF010000452.1:0-3274 GCA_040006355.1 Nocardioidaceae bacterium
CGGTCGCAGCGCTCCGCCTCGTCCATCACGTGGCTGGACACCAGGACCGCGGTGCCACCGTCCGCCAGCTCGTGGAACATCGCCCAGAGGTCGCGCCGCAGCACCGGGTCGAGGCCGACCGTGGGCTCGTCGAGCACCAGCAGCTCCGGGTCGCCGAGCAGCGCGACGGCCAGGGAGACCCGCGAGCGCTCCCCCCCGGAGAGCCGGGACACCACCTGGTCGCGGCGCGCACCCAGGTCGACCGCGTCGGTGCAGCGGTCCACCTCCGCCCGTCCGACGCCGAGCACCCGCGCGAAGAAGCGCAGGTTCTCGGTGACGGTGAGGTCGTCGTAGACGCTCGGGGCCTGGGTCACGTAGCCGACCCGGTCCCGCAGCCGTCGGTCACCCGCCGGCAGGCCGAGGACCTCGACGGTGCCGCTGGTGACCACCTGGACCCCGACCACCGACCGCATCAGCGTGGACTTGCCGCACCCGGACGGCCCGAGCAGCCCGGTCACCTCACCCGCGACCAGCGAGAAGCTCAACCCGTCCACGGCACGGACCCGCCCTCGCTGCACGACGAGGTCGCGTACGACGACCGGCGGCTGCTTATTCATCATGTGTTGAATTATGGCCACGCCCGAGCTCCGAGGTCAAGGTGCTCAGGGCAGCGGGCCGTTCAGGTAGCGCTGGATGGTGGGTGCCACCCAGCCGACGAGGTCCTCGGCCGGCGTCGAGGCCAGCGGCTCGAGCGCCAGCAGGTAGCGCGTGACCACCAGGCCCGCCATCTGGCTGACCACGAGCTGCACCCGCCGGTCGGCCTCGTCCGCCGGCAGGGCGGATCGGAGCGGAGCCAGCACCAAGCGCAGGAGCCCCTGCTGCAGCAGGGACTCCGGCGCCTCCTGCACCAGGCTGCTGCGGACCAGCGCGACCAGGGGGAGCTGCGACCGCTCGTCGTCCCAGACCGACAGGAAAAGCCGGACCAGCCGCTCGCCCGCCCCCGCGACCCCCTCGTCGAACACGGTGGGGACCAGGACCCGAGGATCGACCGGGATGTCGAGGGCGGCGAGGAACAGGTCGTCCTTGGACCCGAAGTAGTGATGCACCAGGGCCGGGTCGACGTCGGCCTCGAGGGCCACTGCCCGGATCGTGGTGCGTCCGAAGCCCTTGTCCGCAAAGGATCTCCGAGCCGCGGCGAGGATCTCGCCGCGGGTGTCCGGCCCTCCCGGCCGGCGCCCTCGCCCGCGCGTCTCCGCGCTCACAGCGGATCGGGGGCGGCGGCGAAGTTCAGCCGGGTGAAGGCCAGCGACTCGATCAGGTCGAGCTCACGGGCCTCGCGGGTGCCGGACCGGCGGGTGTTGATCTCGAGCACCACGTGACCCCCGAACTCCTCGGCGGCGAGGTGCTCGAGCAGCTCGACCACGGGCTGGGTCCCGCGTCCCGGCACGAGGTGCTCGTCCTTGGCCGAGCCGGTGCCGTCGGTGAGGTGGATGTGCCGCAGCCGCTCGCCGAGCCGGCGGACCATCGCCACCGGGTCGGAGCGGGAGACCGCCGAGTGCGACAGGTCGACGGTGGTGTTGGCGTAGTCCTGCTCGGAGGGGTCCCAGCCGGGCACGTAGACCTCGAGCTGTCGCTTCGAGGCGCGCCAGGGATACATGTTCTCCACCGCGAAGGCGATGCCGGTGCGCTCCTCGAGCTCGGCGACCCCCTCGACGAACGACCGGGCGTAGTCGCGCTGCCAGCGGAACGGCGGGTGCACCACGACCACGTCCGCGCCGACCGCCACCGCCATCTCGGCGCTCCTCTCGAGCTTCCCCCACGGCTCGACGCCCCAGACCCGCTGGGTGAGCAGCAGGCACGGCGCGTGCACCGCGCACACCGGGATCTCGTAGTAGTCCGAGAGATGCCGGACCGCGTCGATCTCCTGGCTGAGCGGGTCGAGGCCGACCATCACCTCGACGGCGTCGTAGCCGAGGCGGGACGCGAGCTCGAACCCGTCGGCGGTGGTGCCCGGGTAGACCGAGGCGGTGGAGAGGGCGATCAACCGCGCACGCCGAACTGGTCGAGCCGCTCGAGGATGATGCCCTCGCGCAGCGCCCAGGGACAGATCTCGAGCTCGGCGAGGTCGAAGAGGTCCATCACCGCGTCGGCCACGAGCGCGCCCGCGACGATCTGGTGGGCGCGGCTCGAGGACACGCCCGGGAGGTCCGCCACCTCGTCGGCCGACATCTCCAGCAGCCGTGGGATCATCTCGCGCAGCGTGCGCGCGTCCACCACGCGGCGTACGAGCAGCCCGTCTGCGGCGGGCGGAGACCCACAGATGCGGGCGAGCGAGCGGAACGTCTTCGACGTCGCCACCGAGTGGTCCGGCGGCGACCGGGTGACCGACCCCGCGTGGCGCGCGATGCCGGCGCGGATCTCCTTGCGCAGCGCTCGGACCGCGTCCTTGTCGACACCGTCGCGCAGGTGCTCGCGCGTCAGCCGAGCGGCGCCGAGGGGCAGGGAGCGGGCGACGTCGGGGGCCTCGTCGGACCCCACCGCGATCTCGAGCGAGCCGCCGCCGATGTCGAACACGGCCAGGCGTCCCGACGACCAGCCGAACCAGCGGCGTACGGCGAGGAAGGTCAGCCGCGCCTCGTCCTCACCGGAGAGCACCTCGATCTCGACGCCCGTCTCGTCGCGGACGTGCTGGAGGACCTCGTCGCTGTTGTTCGCGTCGCGGACCGCGGAGGTCGCGAAGCCCGTCATCTCCTGACAGCCCTTGTCCTCCGCGACGACGAGGGCCGAGGCGACGAACTCGGTGAGGGCCGTGACACCCCCGGCGTCGACCCGGCCGGTGGCGTCGAGGTGCTCGGCGAGCCGCAGCGGCTCCTTGTGCGAGTAGGCAGGCATCGGCGCCGCGCCACCGCCGACGTCCACCACCAGCAGGTGCCCGGTGTTGGACCCGATGTCCAGCACGCCCAGTCTCATGGATGAAGCCTCATCGGTGCAGTCTTATCGCTGGCCTCATGAACCGAAGCGTAGTCGGCGCCGTAGGGTGACCGGCGTGCCAGAGACCGACCTCGTCATCCCGCGCGCCTACGTCGAGTTCATCGATCCTGAGGACGACGCGCAGATGTTCAAGTGCGACCTGACCTGGCTCACCTCGCAGTACATGTGCATCTTCGGCCAGGGCTGCGCCGGCATCTACGCCGAGCGCCCGGACGACGGCTGCTGCACGCTCGGCGCGCACTTCGCCGACAAGGCGGACGAGACGCGCGTGCGCGGGTTCGTGAAGCTGCTCGACCCCGAGCAC
>JBDTXF010000453.1:0-3274 GCA_040006355.1 Nocardioidaceae bacterium
GCCTCGGTCTCCGATGCCTGGCTGGCCACCGACGAGCGGGCCGCTGCCCATCTCGACGACGCGCTGGCCGTGCTCCAGGGGCCGGACCAGGTGGGCTTCGTGGAGGTCGGCAGCCCGCTGGTCGCCAGGGGCCGGGTGGCGTGTGCGGGCGACGGGGCAGCTGACTGGGCAGCTGACTGGGCAGGGATCACCGACGTGTGGGTGTCGCCCGACCACCGACGTCAGGGCCTCGGGCTGGTGGTGCTCGATGCACTGGTCGAGTGGGCGGCCGAGCGCGGCGCCACGACGGCATACCTCCAGGTGCGCGCGGACAACGCACCGGCCCGTGCGCTCTACGACGCCCTGGGCTTCCGGACCCACCACACCTACCGCTACCTGGCGGCCCCGGCCGGACAGTGACCCCGGACCCGTCGCGCTGCGGCACGGAACCGGTCTCCAGGGACCCTCCTGCCCGCCTCCGCGTGGGCTGGTGCGGCCGGTCCGGGTCAACCCCCGCCGGTCGGTCAGGCCCGGGCTACGACGAGGCGAGGGGTGGGCCGCGCTGCACAACCTCCGCCGCCGCCCAGCGATAGTCCGTGACCAAACGCAGGTTCTGGAGGCCGCAAACCTGCATCTGGTCACGGACTATCGGTCAGGGGCGCCGTCGCTCGCCCGCTTCCTGACCGCGCACGAGCGCGGCCGGGACCCCGTGTCACCGCTCGCCTCAGGAGCAGTCGACGGTGTCAGCGGCGGTGTAGGCCGTGTGCATCGTCTCGCGATGGTCGACGTGCCGGGAGCCGTGCCGGCGGAAGACCCGGTAGACGTCGATGTCGAAGCCGTCGTAGCCGGTGTTGGGCACGCAGCCGGGGCCGCTGAGGTGCCGGGTCCTCGGCGGCCGTGGGTTATAGCGGGGCGAGGTGGAGGTGGAGATGTCCCAGTACTTCGTGGAGTACATCGTCACGTGCACGGCACCCCTGCGGTGCGGGGTGGCCTTGTCCACCGACGCTGAGATCAGGACGCCGTACGGCGTGGTGTCCTCGAACCTCAGGTCGACGCCCGGCCAGACCACGGTGGCCTCACGCCCCACCGGGTAGCGGCTGATGTAGAACGAGTGCGCCTTGTGCTCGACGTCGCGCAGGCCGGCGAAGAAGGCGGCGTTGAAGGTGGTGGTGGCGACCTGGCTGACGCCGCCGCCGAAGTCCTCGGCGAAGACGCCGTCGGCGATGATGTAGCCCTTGGTGAAGCCGTTCGCCGCGGTCCGCTGCCCGAGCGTGCGGTTCAGGCTGAACGTCTCCCCCGGCTTCAGGATCGTGCCGTCGAGCAGCTGGGCCGCGCGGGGCAGGTTGACGTTGCGGTAGGCCGCGTAGGGGAAGTGAGTGGTGAACGACGAGACCGGCTCGGTGATGCGGAGCCGGGTGAGGTCCGCGGTGCTGACCCGTGCCGGCACAGGCGTGCTGCGCACCACGAGCGTCCGGTCGGGGGAGCTGAGCACCTTCAGGAAGCCGCCGGTGACGTCGCGGGGCCGGAAGCTCACGCCGTCGCGGGCCGGGACGACCTTCGGACGACCCTTCACCAGGCTGATCGAGGCGTTCCTCGGAGCCCGGGACAGCGCCGTCATCCGGGGTCGCAGCGCCCGCAGCACCAGCCGCCCGTCCAGCACCGGCCGCAGCTCGGACCCGACGGCCCGCATCGTGAGCGCCGGGGTGAAGTCCTCCGGCTGCAGGGCCACGCCCCGGCCCCGGAGCCGGACCACGACCCGGGCGGCCGTCGCCGGGTTGGCGAAGTCGTCCATCGCCCGGCTGACCGCGTCCTTGGTGACCACCGGCTGCGCGACCCTGGTGCGCAGCGCGACCACGTCGGTGGGCCCGGTGTCGTGCAGGAACGCACGGCGGATCGCCGCCGCGGCGGCCACCCTGTCGACCACGCTCCCGCGCGTCGGGTAGCGCGGGACGGCCTGCCCGGCCGCGAAGGTCACCGCTCCCTCGACGGCCGGCTCGTCGACCCGGTCGGCGAACGACGCCACCGCCCGGTCCAGGGAGGCCGCATCGACCGTGACCACGGCGTCGACGTCCTGGCCGCCGGCGAACCAGTCCCACAGGCCGCGCGGGTCCCAGCTCGACGCGACGCGGGAGCGGGCGACGGTCGCGGCCACGTCGACGGTGAAGCCTGCCGCCGTCGGGCGCAGGGTGGACCGCTCACCGTTGGCGCCGACCGTGAGCGGCTCGGCGGCCCGGCCGTCCAGGCCCTCGGTCAGCTTGCGGTCCGCCGCGGCGGGCAGCATGCCGCCGATCTCGATGCCCTGGACGGTGGTGCCCCGGGGAACCCGGTCCGCGGTCCAGTAGTGCGTCGCTGCGTAGATGCCGCCGAACAGGACGACCAGGCCGAACAGCAGCCAGGGGATCACACGCCAGTCGCTGGTGCGATCGCGGTCGTCGCTCACCTTCTGACTCTAGGCGCTGCGACCCCGCCCACCCGTCAGCGAAACGATGCCGACCAGCACCATCACGAAGCCGGCGGCCATCAGCGTGTATCCCCGCACGTCACCGGCCAGCACGAAGTCCCCCTCCGGTCGGCCGGCGACGCCGAGTGCCAGCACGGCCAGCCACCCCACGGCGTACGTCGTGGCGGTGCGGGGGTGCCGCGACCGGGCCAGCCACCACGGCACCGCGAAGCTGGTGGCGAGCGCGAGCAGCAGGCCGAAGGGGAACGCCGTGCGGTGCGCGAGGATCGAGGCGAGGGCGACCGCGGCGCCGAGCACCAGGCGCAGCGCGTGGCGCAGCAGCGACATCGGGTGCTAGTCGAGCCCGGCGAAGAGGTCGGTCTCCAGGCCCTGGTCGTTGGTCGGGCCCTGGACCCCCTTGGCGAGCCGGTAGAACTCGGTGCCCCACACCTGGGTCCCGAGGTTGTTGGACAGGGCGAAGAACGGGCCGTCGACGGTGATCTGGGTGGCGTGCGCCTTCATCGCCCGGATCTTGGCGTCCGCGAAGTCGTTCGCATCGACGACCGCGGACAGCTGGTCGTCGGGGACCATGAACGGTGGCATCTCGCCCTCGGGGTCCATGCCCTCGAACGACGTCGTGTCGCCGGCCGCCCGCAGCGCCCGCAGGCCCTCGCGCATCCGGCCCATCGACATCGCGCCCCAGTAGATCTTGGCGATGTCCCACGGATCGCCGAGCTCCCGGCGATACGAGGACACACCCGCGAGGGCGGTCGCGTACGTCGCGACGCGATGGGCCTGGATGTGGTCGGGGTGGCCGTAGTTGCCGTACTGGTCGTAGGTGACCAGCACCTGCGG
>JBDTXF010000454.1:0-3270 GCA_040006355.1 Nocardioidaceae bacterium
CCCGGCGCCTCGGTGAGCTTGGCGGTGATCTCCTCCCCGGCCAGCGTCGAGGCGCTGACGTCGCCCGGGGAGAGCGCGGCCAGCTTGGCCTTCTCCTCGCGGGTCGCCGGGGCGTCGACGCGGGCGTAGGCCGGGTCGCCGTACTCCGCGGTCAGCTCCTTGTAGTGCTCCGAGGGGGTCCTGCCGGTGGTCGCGAGGATCTCCGAGGCGAGCAGGGCCAGGATCAGGCCGTCCTTGTCGGTGGTCCACACCGAGCCGTCGAAGCGCAGGAACGACGCACCCGCGGACTCCTCGCCACCGAACGCGATCGATCCGTCGAGCAGTCCCGGGACGAACCACTTGAAGCCGACCGGCACCTCGGTGAGAGTCCGGTCGACCAGGCCCGCGACCCGGTCGATCATCGAGGACGAGACCAGCGTCTTGCCGATCGCTGCCGCCTCGGGCCAGGACGGGCGCGCGCCGCCGTAGAGGTAGCGGATCGCCACGGCAAGGTAGTGGTTGGGGTTCATCAGCCCGCCGTCGGGGGTGACGATCCCGTGCCGGTCGGAGTCCGCGTCGTTGCCGGTGGCGATGTCGTAGTCGTCCTTGCGGCCGATCAGCGACGCCATCGCCGACGGGGAGGAGCAGTCCATCCGGATCTTGCCGTCCCAGTCCAGGGTCATGAACCGCCAGGTCGGGTCGACCAACGGGTTCACCACGGTCAGGTCCAGGCCGTGCCGCTCGGCGATCGCGCCCCAGTACTCCACCGACGCGCCGCCGAGCGGGTCGGCGCCGATCCGCACGCCGGCCTCCTTGATCCTCGCGATGTCCACGACGTTCGGGAGGTCCTCGACGTAGGTCCCCATGAAGTCGTACGACGACGCAGCGGCGCGCGCCCGCGCGAACGGCACTCGCCTCACCCCCGACAGGGACGCCTCGATGTAGGCGTTCGCGGCGTCGGCGATCCACGACGTGGCGTCGGTGTCCGCGGGACCGCCGTTCGGCGGGTTGTACTTGAACCCCCCGTCGTAGGGCGGGTTGTGCGACGGGGTGACCACGATGCCGTCGGCCAGGCCGGACCTCTTGCCCAGGTTGGCGCGCAGGATCGCGTGCGAGACCGCCGGGGTGGGGGTGTAGCCGTCGTGGTCGTCGACCAGCACGGTGACGTCGTTGGCGGCGAGCACCTCCAGCGCCGAGGACCACGCCGGCTCGGAGAGACCATGGGTGTCCCGCCCGATGAACAGTGGGCCGTCGTACCCCTGGCGGCTGCGGTAGTCGCAGATCGCCTGGGTCGTCGCCACGATGTGCGCCTCGTTGAACGCGTTGTTCAGGCTGCTGCCGCGGTGCCCGGAGGTGCCGAACACGACGCGCTGGTCGGGGTCCGCCGGGTCCGGGTCACCGGTGTAGTAGGCGGTGACGAGATGAGGGATGTCGACGAGGTCGTCCGACGTCGCGACGGTGCCTGCACGGGAACTGTTCACGGTGACTCCTCCGATGACCGGCTGTGCTCACCGCACACTATCCTCGGACGCGCGGGTCGGGCTGCGGTCCCAGCGGCGCGGTGGTGGCGCGCACGACGGCCACCAGTCCGGCGGCGAGCAGCGCCGGCACGATGACCAGCCCGGCCCAGAAGGAGTCCACGCCGCCGAGGTGCTCGAGCATGCCGCGGAGGCTCCCGGACGAGGTGGAGGACAGGGCGGCCATCCCGACGGAGGTGAGCAGCCCGGTCGCGACCCAGACGAGCGCGACGACCACCAAGCCGCGGTGGAAGGCGTCCCAGGCGGCCCACAGCCCGGAGGCGGCCAGCAGCAGCCCGAAGACGAGGAACGCCTCGCCGAAGTCCACCCCGATCGGCTCCGGCGAGACCTTCTCATAGCCCCAGGTGAACGCCCAGCTGACCAGCAGCAGCCCCCCGGTGCGGGCGACGATGTCGAGCAGGGCGCGGGTGACGCGGAGTGTGGTCCTCATGGGTCCACCATGGCGGTCGGGATGCTCCTCGCGCATCCGTACGCATACTCAGGTCCGCTGTCGCAGTCAGGTGTCCCCTCGGCACACGGCGGACCCGTGCCGGCACCGGTGGTTCACTGTCCCCCGACGCATGCCGCTCAGGGCAGCGGGCACCGCGAGCTCCAGGAGGAACAGATGACCGAGCAGACCACCACCCGGCGTGACCAGCCGCCGTTCCGCGCCGACCACGTCGGCAGCCTGCTGCGTCCGGCGTACCTCCTCGAGGCACGCGCCCGTCGAGCCGCCGGCGAGATCGACACCGACGAGCTGCGCGAGACCGAGGACCGTGCGGTCGCCGAGGTGGTCGCCCTGCAGCGTGATGCCGGCCTGCGGACCGCGACGGACGGCGAGTTCCGGCGCACCTCGTGGCACATGGACTTCATCTACCAGCTCGACGGCGTCGACAGCACGGATGCCACGATGCAGGTGCACTTCCGCAACGCCGCCGGGGACCTGGACTTCGAGTCCGCGGCCCTGCGGGTGCACGACCGGGTGTCTCTGGGGGACACGATCTTCGGCGACGCGTTCAGCTTCCTGGCCGAGACCGTCCGGCAGACCGCCGACGGGCTCACCCCGAAGCTCACCATCCCCTCCCCGAGCATGGTCCACTACCGCGGTGGCCGGGCCGCCATCGACGAGGGCGTCTACCCCGACCTCGAGCCGTTCTGGACCGATCTCTGCGCGGCGTACGCCGAGCAGCTGCGCCGGGTCTCCGAGCTGGGCTGCACCTACCTGCAGCTCGACGACACCAGCCTGGCCTACCTCAACGACCCGAAGCAGCGCGAGATCCTCACCTCCCAGGGTGCCGACGCCGACCACCAGCACGAGCAGTACATCCGCACCATCAACGCCGCCATCGCCGAGCGTCCCGAGGGGCTGCACGTCACCACCCACATGTGCCGCGGCAACTACCGCTCTTCGTGGGCGGCCGAGGGCGGCTACGAGTTCGTCGCCGAGGCGCTGTTCAGCGAGCTCGCCGTGGACGGCTTCTTCCTGGAGTACGACGACGAGCGCTCGGGTGGCTTCGAGCCGCTGCGTTTCGTGCCGGAGGGCAAGCAGGTCGTGCTCGGCCTGGTCACCACCAAGAACGGCAGGCTCGAGGACAAGGACGCCCTCAAGCGCCGCATCGACGAGGCCGCGCGGTTCGTGCCGCTGGACCAGCTGTGCCTGTCCCCGCAGTGCGGCTTCTCCTCCACCGTCGAGGGCAACGCGCTCACCCAGGACGAGGACGTGGCCAAGCTGCGCCTCGTCGTTGGGACCGCGAAGCAGGTGTGGGGCTGAGCC
>JBDTXF010000455.1:0-3267 GCA_040006355.1 Nocardioidaceae bacterium
GCGTCGACGTACGCCGCCCGTCCGTGGAGCACCAGTGCGGCCACGTGGGCGAACGTCTCGGGGTTGGAGAGCAGCGTCGGTCGACCCCGCACACCGGAGACGGCTGTGGGCTTCCAGCTGGTGACCGGCAGTGGGGTGCGCCCGTCGATGAGCTCCGTGACCGCGCTGGCCTCCCCGGAGACGAAGCTCTCGGCTGCCAGGTGGATCTCCCATCGCACCCGCATCCTCCGGTCGAGCTGCCTCCGCTCGTGCAGCGCCAGCTCCATGGACAGTCGGGCCTCGAGGCCGTCTCGGGGAAGGATGAGATGGATCGTCCTGACCCCCAGCGCCAGTGCGGAGACACTCGCCCCGTCGAGCACGAGGTGTGGCTGGCTCAGGGCCAGGGCGAGGTCCTTGTGACTGGCCGGCTCCCCCTCGCTGAAGTTCACGACCACGTGCCGGCTGCCACGACGGGCGGCGGTGGCGTCCAGCTTGCGGGCGAACGGGAAGCCGGCACCTCCGCGCCCACGCACCTCAGCGGAGCCGACCAGGTCCCGCAGGCTGTCGAGGGAGAGCGTGGGCAGCTCGCCATGGGTCTCGCGATGGGTCTGGAGGTCAGGTCGTGTCGAGCGCAGCAGCAGGGGCCCGGGGACGACGAACGGGAGGGCGGTCATCACCGGACCGCCGCCGACGCGAGCGAGGGGTCCCGGGTGGCCCGGGCGTCGGCGACCACCCGCAGCGCGGCGGCCGCGGCGACGGCGGCAAGGCACCCGATCCCGGTCCAGCGGCCCCACGCAGTGGGCTGGTCGGTGCCGATCCCGGCGCCATGGACCATCGCGCTCGCCCAGGCCAGGTAGCTCAACCAGTGCACCGCGCGCCAGAGCCGGTGGGGGATGCGGTCACGCAGCAGGCTGGTGACCACGATCAGCAGCATGACATCGAGGGCGAGACTGCCGGCCCCCAACCAGAACGGCTTGTACGTCGCACCCACCGGTGAGACCGCCTGCCACCAGCGGATGTCGACGAAGGTGTCGGTGACGGCCGTCGCGACGTGAGCCAGCAACAGCACCAGCGAGAACAGGGCCAGGTTGCGGTGGAGTCCCTGTGTCACGATCCCGGGCACCAACCGACGTCGACCCTCGCGGGCGCTGAGGATCCCCAGGGCAGTGGTGAGGGTGAGGAGCACCATCAAGGTGACACCGGTGCTGCGGTTGAGATACCACAGCAGGGGGCCGTCGGTGAGTGCGCTCATGCTGCGCGCTCCACAGGCCAGGAGCCGGTGCATGTCACGACGCCGTCCCGGCCGACGAGGCGGGCGTCGACGCGGTGCTCTCCCAGCCACGGCACGGCGCCGTTCCCGAGCACGAGCGCGGCGGTGGTGGCGACGTTGGCGGCGACGCTGGTCGGTCCGGTCGCGGTCACCGTGCGCCACGGTCCGTCGACCGGTAGGCCGGTGCGAGGGTCGAGCAGGTGGTGGCGTTCGACGCCGCCGGCCCTCCAGCGACGCACCTGGGTCGATGAGGTGGCGAGTCCGCCACCGTCCACCCACACCGTCGTCGCGTCGGTGCCCTCGGGATGCTCGGTCACGACGACCGGCCACTCCGGCACGCGTTCGTCCGCGATCGCGCGCACATCGCCCCCGAGGCTGACCACCACGCCGACGTCCAGCTCGTCGACGACCGCGAGTGCGATCAGGTCGGCGGCCCAGGCCTTCGCGGTGGCGCCGAGATCGAGCGCGACACCCGCGGGGACCCGGATGGCGTCGCTGTCGAGGGCCACCTCACGCCAGGCGTCGACAGGATGCGGTCGTCTGTGCACGACCGGCGGGTCCTGGCGCAGGCGTACGACGCGCAGGTCGGCGTCGTACCGGAGGGAGACCAGCTGTGCCCCGAGGCAGGGATCCACGAGGCCGTCGGTCTCGTGAGCGGCGTCCAGCGCGACCCGGACCGCAGCCAGGAGGAGTGGGTCGGCTCGCACCCACCGCCCCGCGCCCGCGTTGACGCGGGACAGGTCCGAGTCTCGACGAAATCTGCTGCACGTCGCGTCCACGAGCGCCAGCAGGTCCTCGGCGAGCGCGGCGGCCCGGTCGAGATCGGCGGGATCGCTGGTGGCGAGATGGACGTAGGTGCCGAGTGCCCGGAACTCCCGATGGTCGAGCGTGCTCACGGGCTGGTCCGCCATGGCTCAGGACCCCGAGGACCTGGCCGGCTTCGGAGCCGGCTTCGCGGCTGGACGGGGCGCGGGGCGAGAGACGTGCCTCGGCGGTGAGGCCGCGGCCGTCGTCCTCGCCCCGCCGGAGCCTGACGAGGAATAGGTGCTGCGGGAGGACGACGAGGTCGAGGTGACCGTCCCGCCCGTGCCGACCGCCGCGACCTGCGTGCTGGCTCGGTGGACCACCTCGGTGCGAACGACGGTGCGGTGCGGCCGACGCCGAGCGACGGACGCGGTCTCGGCCCGGGTGGCCGCTTCCTGCCGCGCATCCTGCACCTTGGCCTGGGCCCGCACCTCGGCCTGGGCCCGCACCTCGGCCTGGGCCTGGGCCTGGGTTTGGGCTTGGGTCTTGACGTCCTGCTGGTGGACGACGACGCCGGCGACGTACCCGGTGCCCGCGAGCGAGCCGAAGGCCGCCAGGCCGGTCATCGTCGCCGTCGCAGCCTTGTACAGGTCGCGTCGCCCGGGAGTGTGGTGCGCGGTCATGTGTCCTCCAGGTTCGGTGCCGAGACGGGTTCTCCGTCCGAGGTGGCCAGCATTCGGGAGAGACGTGCAAGTGCACGTCATCCGATGGTCAAGAGAACCTCAGGTCTGACGCGGAGCCGACAGGACTTAGGACGTTGTTGACGTTGTCACGACGCGCACCCAACACGATCCCTCGGACACTCACGGGTGTCGGGTGGATCCGCTGCCCGCCAGCGAAGGAGAACAGCGTGCGCTTCTCTGTCCCTCTACTGACCGTGGTCGGAACGGCTGCCGGCGCGGTCGCAGCAGTGGTCGCCTACCAGGCCGGAGCCGGCGCAGCCACAGGCACCGGTCCTAGCACCGGCTCCACGACGAGCAACGACACCGCGGCCACCAGCCGGGTCGCTGTCTCGCCGGTCGCGAAGAAGACCTGGCTCCCCTGCGAGAAGGGCAGCACGCTCCGCAAGGGGGTCTGCGTGAAGGTCAAGAAGAAGGTCGTCGTGGTCTACGACCCGGCTCCCGCCGCGCCGGTCTACGCCGCACCTGCTCCGACCGCCTCCTCGGCCGGAAGGACGAGTGCCGGTTCGAGCCATCCCCACGCCGCGCGTGCCC
>JBDTXF010000456.1:0-3255 GCA_040006355.1 Nocardioidaceae bacterium
GGGAGCCAGCAAGCGCTTCCGGGTGACCGGCTCGGGCAAGATCCGCCGCCAGAAGGCGGGCCTGCGCCACCACCTGGAGCACAAGGCGTCCAAGGTGACCCGCCGGATGAGCGGCACCACCGAGGTCTCCAAGGCCGACACCGCCAGGGTGAAGAAGCTCCTCGGCCGCTGAGTGCCGACGTCCCAGTCCCCCGGGTGGTCGAGCCAGTCGAGACCGCCTTTCACGGCAACAAGGAGTAACACGTGGCACGCGTCAAGAGGGCCGTCAACGCCCACAAGAAGCGCCGGGTAACCCTCGAGCGCGCATCCGGCTACCGCGGACAGCGCTCGCGTCTCTACCGCAAGGCCAAGGAGCAGGTCACCCACTCGCTGGTCTACAGCTACCGGGACCGCAAGGCCAAGAAGGGCGACTTCCGCAAGCTCTGGATCCAGCGCATCAACGCTGCCTCCCGGGCCCAGGGCCTGACCTACAACCGGTTCATCCAGGGCCTCAAGATCGCGGGCGTCGAGGTGGACCGCAAGATCATGGCCGACCTGGCCGTCCACGACCCGGCCGCCTTCACGGCTCTCGTCGAGACCGCCAAGGCCGCTCTGCCCGCCGACGTCAACGCCCCCGCGGCGGAGACCGCCGACGCGTCTGCCTGATCGCGTGGCGAGCCTCCCTGCCGATGCTGCCCTCCTGACCACGAGGAGCGGCCGCGTGCGCACGGCGCGGAGGCTCGTCCGCCGCGTCTCCCGGTCCGAGCAGCGACTCTTCCTCGCGGAGGGTCCGCAGGCTGTCCGGGAGGCGTTCGCGGTCGAGGGCTGTGTGCGCGAGATCTTCGCGCTGCCCGCGATCGCTGCGACGCATCCCGAGATACACGGGGCGGCGCTCGACGCCGGCGTCGACTGGCTGATCGTCGAGGAGACGGCGCTGTCCTCGCTGGCCGGGACCATGCACCCGCAGGGCCTGGTGGCTGTCTGCCGCTTCCTCGACGAGCCCTTCGCGGACCTTCTCGCACGGGTGCCGGCACTGCTGGCGGTCTGCGCGGACGTCCGCGACCCGGGCAACGCCGGGACCGTCGTGCGCTGCGCCGACGCGGCGGGCGCCGGAGGGGTGGTGCTGACCGGCTCGTCGGTGGACCCCTACAACGGCAAGGCGGTCCGGGCCTCGGCCGGCTCGCTGTTCCATCTCCCGCTCGCGCTCGAGGCGCGCACGCCGGACGTGCTGGCCGCCCTGCAGCGCGAGGGTGTCACGGTGCTGGCGGCCGACGGGTCCGGCGAGCTCGACCTCGACGACGCTGTGGACGACGGCCTGCTGGCCGGCCGCACCGCCTGGCTGTTCGGCAACGAGGCGTGGGGACTCCCGGACGACCTCGGGGGGCTCGCCGACCATCGGGTCCGCATCCCGATCCACGGTCGGGCAGAGAGCCTCAACCTGGCCACGGCCGCGGCGGTCTGCCTCTATGCCTCGGCCCGGGCCCAGCGGCGCCGGCTGTGAATCGGTGTGCGCCGCCGGGCTGGCCCACGCACTAGCCTGGCCCCATGACCGCACCGGGGGAGACGGGAAGGACCCGGGAGCAGGCCGTCCTCGACGCCCTCCCCGACGGTGTGGTGATCGCCGATGCGGGGGGCACGGTCACGCTGATGAACGCGGCCGCGGTCCGGCTGCTGCGCAACGCCGACGGCGTGGGCGCCCCGCTCCCCGACGTGGTGCCGCTGCAGGACCGCACCGGGAACAGCTGGTTCGCCTGCATGTCCCCCTACGACGGGCTGGCCACCCGCAGCCACCTCTCTGAGCAGGCCTGGTACCTCGCCGACGGCACCGAGCTGTTGGTCACCGCCCGCATCCTGCGCGAGGCTCCGGACCGGTCCGTGCAGCAGGTGGCGGTCTCGCTCCGGTCCGCGCGGGCCCGTGAGCGCCTGGACCGGGAGCGCTCGGACCTGGTGGCGACCGTCGCCCACGAGCTCCGCTCGCCGCTGACCGGCGTCAAGGGCTTCGTGGCCACCCTGCTCGCGAAGTGGGACAAGCTCAACGACGACCAGAAGAAGATGATGCTGGAGACGGTCAACGTGGACGCCGACCGGCTGACCCGGCTGATCGCCGAGCTGCTGGACGTGGCGCGCATCGACACCGGCCGGCTCTCGCTCTACCCGCGGCCGGTCGACTTCCGGGCGGTGGTGGAGCGGGTGGTCGCCTCGGTGCGCGCCGGGACGGGTCGAGAGATCGCCTTCGACGTCAGGGGCGAGCTGCCGACCGTCCACGCCGACCCGGACAAGCTCGCGCAGGTGGTCACCAACCTCGTCGACAACGCCATCCGGCACGGCGAGGGCCAGGTGACCCTGACCGCGTCGCCGACCGACGGCGAGGCGGCGTGCGACGGCGTGCTGCTCGACGTCGACGACGAGGGCGATGGGATCAGTCCGGACATCCGCAGCCGGGTGTTCACGAAGTTCTGGAAGCACGGCACCCGGGGCGGCTCCGGCCTGGGGATGTACATCGTCCACGGCCTGGTCACCGCGCACGGCGGCTCGGTGGAGATCGACGACTCGCCGGCGGGCGGCGCCCGGGTCCGGATCCTGTGGCCCCACCAGGACCGCCGGCCGGAGTAGCGCGGGGCGGCGGCCTCCGCCGGGCCGCGACCGGTTCGCGGTCGGGGGCGGTGGGTTCCTAGACTGCGGGCACACGACATCCGCACGGAAGGCACCGCATGTCCGGCCCGAACTCGCAGTACGACCCCGTCGAGGTCACCCCGCTCAAGGCGGAGGAGACCGATGCGGCGCGCGACGCCGCGCTCGCGGCCGTCGCCGGTGCGGGCGACCTCGAGGAGCTCAGGCGGGTCCGGGCCGAGCACGCGGGGGACCGGTCGCCGCTCGCGCTGGCCAACCGGGAGATCGGTGCGCTCCCGCCGCAGGCCCGCAAGGACGCCGGTCGTCGGGTGGGCCAGGCCCGCGGAGCCGTCAACGCCGCGCTGGCCGCCCGGCAGTCCGAGCTCGAGGTGGAGGCCGAGGCCCGGATGCTCGTGGAGGAGACCGTCGACGTCACGCTCGGCTGGGACCGCACACCGCGCGGTTCGCGGCACCCGGTCACCACCTTGTCCGAGCGGATCGCCGACATCTTCGTGGCCATGGGCTGGGAGGTCGCCGAGGGCCCGCTCGTCGAGGCCGAGTGGCTCAACTTCGACGCCCTCAACCTCGGCCCCGACCACCCCGCGCGCACGATGCAGGACACCTTCTGGACCGAGCCGGCCGACCACCACGTCGTGCTGCGCACCC
>JBDTXF010000457.1:0-3243 GCA_040006355.1 Nocardioidaceae bacterium
CAGAAGCTCAGGGCCTACTCGGCCGTGGACTTCGAGCACTGAGGCGGGCGAGATGACCTCGACCTTCGTGGTGGCCGGTGAGTCCCTGGTCGACATCGTGGTGCCGGCCGGCGGCGGTCCCCGGCACGACGCGGTCGGCGGATCGTGCCTCAACGTGGCGGTCGGGCTGGCCCGCCTCGACGTGCCCACCACGCTGGTCACCCGGATCGGTGACGACGCGCACGGGCGGCTCGTCGTGGACCACGTCCGGGCCGGCGACGTCACCCTGTCGCCGGGTTCGGTCGTCACCGGCGGCGTGACGAGCACCGCCACGGCCCATCTCGACGAGGATCACGCCGCGACGTACGACTTCGAGATCGAGTGGGACCTGCCCATCCAGCGGCTCCCCGACGAAACGCTCGGTGTGCACGTCGGCTCGCTCGGCGCCACTCTCGCACCCGGGCGGGCGTCGGTGGTGGATCTCGTGGGACAGGCCGACGAGGCGGACGTCTTCGTCAGCTACGACCCCAACATCCGGCCGTTCTTCCTCCACGACGCGGACGCCGCGTGGCGCGGCGTGCTCGAGATCGGCGCGTCGGCCCGGCTGCTGAAGCTCTCGGACGAGGACCTGCGGCTGCTGCGCCCCGATGCGTCCCAGGAGGATGTCTGCCGGGAGCTGCTCGCCGGTCGGCAGACCGAGCTCGTGGTCCTGACCCGAGGGGCGCACGGCGCCCGCGCGTTCACCGAGGGCGCCACGATCGAGGTGCCGGCCCCGACCACCGACGTCGTCGACACCGTGGGGGCGGGCGACTCGTTCATGGCCGCGATGCTCGCGATGCTGTGCGACTGGGACGTGCTGACCGGTGGCGGAGGTGCTCTGCGAGCGTTGGACGACGCGCGGGTGGAGCTGCTGGTGCGTGGGGCTGCCACCGCGGCTGCGATCACCTGCTCGCGCCGGGGGGCTAACCCACCGACGCGTCGGGAACTGCCGCCAACCTGGCCGGCTGCCTGACCTGCTCGGTCCCCGGTCGCTCGGCTCGCGCCGCATCTGTCGCAGCCGACAGCCGGCGACGCTCACGGAGGGCCGCCAGCGCGTCGGTGACGACGTCCAGCACCACCGGGTCGAACGCCATCCCCAGGTGGCTGGTGGACACCTCGACGGTGGTGGCCTGCGGGTCCAGGCAGCTGCGCCAGTCGACGATGCCGTCACGCCGGGAGAAGACCGAGGTGAAGGAGACCTCCGGCAGCAGCGGGACCTGGGCCTGCTCCCAGCTCGCCCGGGCACACGCGCCCGAGGTGCAGTCCTTCCCCATCATCGTGCCGAGCCCGGCCCGCTGCAGCCGGGTGATCAGGCGCAGGTCGAACAGGAGCAACGGGTGCGCGGCCCCCGGGGCGAGGATCGGGCTGCCCATCGTGACGATTCCCTCGACCAGGTCGGGCCGGCGGCCGGCGAGCCCGCGAGCCATCAGGCCGCCCAGGCTGTGTCCGACGATGGTGACCTTGAGGCCGCGCTTGGCGGCGATCGCCTCGATGCGCTCCTCGAGGGCGTCCGACGCCGCCTGCGTGCAGCCGAGGTTGGCGTGCATCAGGGAGCGGTAGGTGCGATAGCCCTGCGCACGCAGGTGCCGCGACATCAGCCCGAGGCTGCCGTCGCCGGCCATCAGGCCGGGCACCAGCACCACCGGGTCCAGGGCGTGCTCGAGCGCACGGGAGGCATAGGGGGTGTCGCGGCGCTGCCGCCGGTCCTGGGTGCTGCGCCGGACGAAGCGGGCCGCCTCCGAGGCGACGCTGCCCTCGCGCGCCAGCGCACGCAGCCCGCGGGGTCCCGCGAAGCCGGGAGGACAGAGGAAGGAGCCCAGTGGCGAGTCCATAGTGTGACGGTAACCACTTGAAACTCGAAGTATGCAGGAAAACCGCGGATTGTCCCTTCTGGGCGGATCGTCACCACGACCTATACTCGCCGGTAACCCTATTCGCCCGGAGGCCAGGAGCCCCGATGCCCCGCATGCCGCATGCCCGCTCCAAGCAGTCCCAGGCCACCCCGTCCCCACCCATCCCGTCGCAGGCCATCTCGTCGCAGGCCACGGCCGACACGCAGGCTCCTGAGGCGATGCCGCCCGAGGGCGCCTCGCCCGAGCGGGTCGCGCCGGTCGCGGGGGGCATCGAGCTGTGCTACCAGACGTTCGGGGACCCGATC
Organism: Nocardioidaceae bacterium; assembly: GCA_040006355.1. Lineage (GTDB taxonomy): Bacteria > Actinomycetota > Actinomycetes > Propionibacteriales > Nocardioidaceae > Nocardioides_B. The sequence goes on from JBDTXF010000457.1 coordinate 2,177, forward strand.
GCTGACCCGCTGCTGCTGGTGATGGGGCTGGGGGGACCGATGACCTGGTGGGACCCGGACTTCTGCGGGATGCTCGCGGCCGCCGGGTTCTTCGTGATCCGCTACGACAACCGGGACACCGGCCGCTCGTCGCGGGCGAGGGGACGGGTCAGCCGGCGGATGCTGGTCCAGAGCTTCCTCGGCCCGGCGGCCCGCGGGCCCCGTCCGCCGTACACGCTCGACGAGATGGCCGCGGACGCCTTCGGTCTGCTCGACCACCTCGGGCTGGGCACCGCGCACGTCGTGGGTGTCTCGATGGGCGGGATGATCGTGCAGACGATGGCCGTGCTGCAGCCCGCCCGGGTGCGCTCGCTGACCTCGATCATGTCGACCACCGGGCGCCGTACGGTCGGCTGGCAGGACCCGCGGCTGCTGCCGATGCTGCTCGCGCGCAGCGTCCCCACCCGCGAAGGGTACGTCGCGGGCTCGGCCAGGCTCTGGAAGGTGATCGGCTCACCGGGCTACCCGGAGACCGCCGCGGTCGTCCAGGAGCGGGCCGGGGAGACCTGGGACCGGGGAGTCAGCCCGGCCGGCGTCGCTCGTCAGATGGTCGCCATCTTGAACCAGCCGGACCGCTCGAGGCGGCTGCGCGAGCTGAGCATGCCCGCACTGGTGATCCATGGGCTGGACGACAAGATGGTGCACGTCTCGGGTGGCCGGGCCACCTCGCAGGCGATCCCCGGCTCGGAGCTGCTGCTGGTGCCCGGGATGGGTCACGACGTGCCCGCGGAGCTCCGCGAGACGTTCACCGAGGCCATCCGGCGCACCGCCGACCGCGCCTGAGCGCCGACCCGGCGCATCTGCACGCCTCAACCCTGCCGAGTCGGCGCGGGTGCTCGTCTCAACCACGCCGAGTCGGAACGTATGCACGCCTCGGTCGCCGACGAAACGTGCAGATGCGCCGACTCGGCACTCAGGCGGGGCGCGCCTTCTTGGCTGTGGCCTTCTTCGCGGGCGCCTTCTTCGCCGTGGTCTTCTTCGCGGGCGCCTTCTTCGCGGGCGCCTTCTTCGCGGGCGCCTTCTTCGCG
>JBDTXF010000458.1:0-3234 GCA_040006355.1 Nocardioidaceae bacterium
GCGGCATCGCCGAGGAGCCGACCTGGCCGTCCTTGAATCCCTCGGTGACCAGCTCGATGCCGGCCATCAGCCGGATCGTGGTGGCGAGGTTGGACGGGCCGGCCACCACCTGCACCAGCGCGGAGACGACGTCGAAGTCCAGGGAGCGGGGATAGACCTGGCCGACGCTGGTGAGCACCCGCTCGAAGCCGAGGTGCCTCGCCACCCGCTGCTCGAGGTCCTCCAGCCGGGCCGGTGACCCGTCCAGCAGGTCCAGCATGTCCTGCGAGGTGCCCATCGGCCCCTTGACGCCGCGCAGCGGGTAGCGCGCGAGGAGGTCCTCGAGCCGGGCCAGCCCCACCAGCATCTCGTCGGCGGTGGTGGCGAAGCGCTTGCCCAGCGTGGTCGCCTGCGCCGCGACGTTGTGCGAGCGACCGGTCATCACCAGGGACGCGTGCTCCGCGGCCAGCCGGCCCAGCCGGACCAGGGTGGCGACCACCCGGTCGCGGACCAGCTCCAGGGACGCCCGGACCTGCAGCTGCTCGACGTTCTCGGTCAGGTCGCGCGAGGTCATCCCCTTGTGGATGTGCTCGTGCCCGGCCAGCGCTGAGAACTCCTCGATCCGGGCCTTCACGTCGTGCCGGGTGACGCGCTCGCGCTTCGCGATCGACGTGAGGTCGACCTGGTCGACCACCGCGCGATAGGCCTCGAGGACCCCGTCGGGCACGTCCACGCCGAGGTCGCGCTGGGCCTCGAGGACCGCGATCCACAGCTGCCGCTCGAGGACGATCTTGTGCTCGGGGGACCAGATGCGGACCAGGTCGTCGCCGGCGTACCTGCTTGCGAGGACGTTGGGGATCACGGGTCAGGCTCCTCGGTCGGCGTGCAGGGCGATGTCGGTGCGGTGGTGGGCGCCGGTGATCGAGAGAGCGTCGATGCCGGCGTAGGCCTTGGCGCGGGCGTCCGCGACGTCGGAGCCGACCGCGGTCACGGCGAGCACCCGGCCGCCCGAGGTGACGACCCGGTCGGCGTCGTCGTAGCGCGTTCCGGCGTGTAGCACGGTGACGCCGTCCTGCGCCCCGGCCGCGGCGAGCCCGTGGACCGGGTCACCGGTGCGGGGCGCCGCGGGGTAGCCCGACGCCGCCACCACGACGGCGACGGCCGCGCCGTCGGCCCAGGCGAGCGGGCCGAGCGCCGCGAGCGTGCCGTCCGCGGCGGCCTTCAGCACGGTGCCGAGCGGCGAGGCGAGCAGCGCCAGCAGCGGCTGGGTCTCGGGGTCCCCGAACCGGGCGTTGAACTCGACGACCCGCACTCCGTGCCGGGTCAGTGCGAGGCCGGCGTAGAGCAGGCCCGCGAACGGCGTGCCGCGCCGGGCCATCTCGTCGACGGTCGGCTGGAGCACCGAGGCCATCACCTTCGCGACCAGGCCCTCCGGCGCCCACGGAAGGGGCGTGTAGGCGCCCATGCCACCGGTGTTGGGTCCGGCGTCGCCGTCGAGGGCGCGCTTGAAGTCCTGGGCGGGAAGCATCGGGACCACGCAGCTGCCGTCGGTGATCGCGAACAGCGACACCTCGGGACCGTCGAGATACTCCTCGATGACCACCCGCTCGCAGGCGACCGCGTGCGCCAGCGCCTCGTCACGGTCCTCGGTCACGACGACGCCCTTGCCGGCGGCGAGGCCGTCGTCCTTGACGACGTACGGCGCGCCGAACTCCTCCAGCGCGGCAGCCGCCTGCTCCGCGGTCGTGCACACCCGGGCCGCCGCGGTCGGGACGCCGGCCGCAGCCATCACGTCCTTCGCGAACGCCTTCGAGCCCTCGAGGACGGCGGCGGCGGCCGACGGCCCGAAGCAGGAGATCCCACGCTCGCGGACGGCGTCGGCGACCCCGGCCACCAGGGGGGCCTCCGGGCCGATCACCACCAGGTCGACCCCGAGCTCCTCGGCCAGGGCGGCCACCGCCAAGCCGTCGAGGACGTCGACCGGGTGCACGCTCGCGACCGACTCCATGCCCGGGTTGCCGGGCGCGGCGTGCACCTCGGTGACACCGGGGTCCCGCGACAGGGCCAGGACCAGGGCGTGCTCGCGGCCCCCGCCGCCGACGACGAGGACCCTCACGCGTCGTCCCGCAGGACGATGGACTCCTCGCGCCCGGGGCCCACGCCGATCCCCCAGAACGGTGCGCCGGACATCTCCTCCAGCGCGCGGACGTAGACCTGGGCGTTCTTCGGGAGCTCCTCGAACCTGCGGCACGTCGAGATGTCGGAGTTCCAGCCCTCGAAGTACTCATAGACCGGCTTCGCGTGGTGGTACTCCGACTGGGTCATCGGCATCTCGTCGTGCCGCACGCCGTCGATGTCGTAGGCCACGCACACCGGGATCCGGTCCCAGGAGCCGAGCACGTCGAGCTTGGTCAGGAAGAACTCGGTGAGGCCGTTGAGCCGGGAGGCGTAGCGGGCGATGACGGCGTCGTACCAGCCGCAGCGGCGGTTGCGTCCCGTGGTGGTGCCGTACTCCGCACCGATCACCCGGAGCTGGTCGCCGTCGTCGTCGAGCAGCTCGGTCGGGAACGGACCTGAGCCGACCCTGGTCGTGTAGGCCTTGATCACCCCGATGATCCGGTCGATCCGCTTCGGCCCGATCCCCGCGCCGGGACCGACGCCGCCGGAGATCGGGTTGCTGCTGGTGACGAACGGGTAGGTGCCGTGGTCCACGTCGAGCATGGTGGCCTGCGCCCCCTCGAACAGCACCGTCTTGTGGTCGTCGAGCGCCCGGTTGAGCAGCAGGCTGGTGTCGGCCACCATCGGCTTGAGGCGCTCGGCGTACTGCCCGATCTCGTCGAGGATCTCCTCCACCTTGATCGCGCGACGGTTGTAGACCTTCACCAGCAGGTGGTTCTTCTGCTCGAGCGCGGCCTCGACCTTCTGGGCCAGGATCTTCTCGTCGAACACGTCCGCGACCCGGATGCCGACCCGGTTGATCTTGTCGGCGTACGTCGGACCGATCCCGCGGCCGGTCGTGCCGATGTTGTTCTTGCCGAGGAAGCGCTCGGTGACCTTGTCGATGGTCGTGTGGTAGCTGGTGATCAGGTGCGCGTTGGACGACAGCACCACCGTCGAGGTGTCCACGCCGCGGGCCGCGAGACCGTCGATCTCCTGCAGCAGCACCCGGGCGTCGACCACCACGCCGTTGGCGATCACCGGGATGCAGCCGGGGGTGAGGACACCCGAGGGCAGCAGGTGGGTGGCGAACTTCTC
>JBDTXF010000459.1:0-3231 GCA_040006355.1 Nocardioidaceae bacterium
ACCGTCGAACGTCACGGCGACGAGGTCACCGTGACGCTCACCGACGGCCGCGCCGTCGTCGGGACGCACTGCCTGCTCGCGCTCGGATCCGTCCCGAACACCGGGGACATGGGTCTGGAGGAGGCCGGGGTCACCCTCGACGCAGGTGGATTCATCCACGTCGACCGGGTCTCGCGCACCTCCGCCCGCGGGGTGTACGCCGCCGGCGACTGCACCGGCGTGCTGATGCTCGCTTCAGTGGCAGCCATGCAGGGCCGGATCGCGATGTGGCACTTCCTCGGTGACGCGGTCTCCCCGCTCGACCTGCGCACGGTGTCCTCCAACGTGTTCACCGTCCCCGAGATCGCCACCGTCGGCTGCACCCAGAACGAGGTCGACGCCGGCGAGATCGACGTCGAGTGCGTCACCCTGCCGCTCTCGGGCAACCCGCGCGCCAAGATGCAGGGCGTCCGGGACGGCTTCGTGAAGCTCTTCGCCCGCCCCGGCTCGGGCATCGTGGTGGGCGGTGTGGTGGTCGGGCCGCGCGCCTCGGAGCTGATCCACCCGGTGGCGATCGCCGTCTCGCAGAGCATCACCGCCGACCAGCTCGCGCACGCGTTCACGGTCTACCCGTCGATGAGCGGCTCCGTCGCCGAGGCGGCCCGCCGGCTGCACCGCTTCAAGAGCTGACTCTCCGCCGCCCGGCTGGTCGAGACGGCACCTCCCTCCCGCTGGGCTCAGAAGCCGCCGAAGTCGCCGCCGCCGAAGTCGCCGCCGAAGTCGCCGCCGCCGAAGTCGCCGGCGCCGCCGAAGTCGCCGCCGCCGTCGAAGCCGGCCCCGTCACCGCCGCCGTCGCCCGAGTCCCCGCCGTCGTACGCACCGTCGTACCCACCGTCGCCACCGTCGAAGCCGCCGTCCCACGAGGAGGCCATCAGCGACCCCAGCAGGATGCCCGGCACCAGGCCGGAGGCCGCGTAGCCGCCGAAGTAGCCGCCGGCCCAAGGCGAGTACGCCGGTCCGCCCTGCCAGTAGGGCACCCGCCCGACGCCGTGGGGCACCGTGCGGACGTCGGGCTCGGCGCCCTGGGCGACCCGGTCGGCGTCGGCGGCGCACACCGGGACCTGACGCTGCTGTCCACCCGCCGGGGCCCACTCGATGTCGGTCGTGGACGGTCCGTGCGCCGGGTTGAAGAAGCAGGGCGGCCGGCGGACCGGGAGCGGCTGGAGTGCGACACGCGACCGGACGCACGCCACGGCGTACCGGCCGTCCTCGAGCGTCTCTGTGACGTGCCGGACGTCCTCGGAGGCGGTGATCCGGCTCAGCGAGTCCTTCGCCGCCTCGTAGGAGTCCAGCGCCCGCTGGTAGTCCTGGCGGGTGGGCTCGTCGAGGGTGTCGGTGAGCAGGTCCGTGTCGAGGCGCTGGAGCTCCTCACCGAAGCGGGTGACGTCCTCGTCGGTGACCTTGCAGACCGCTCCGAGATCGGCGGCGCGCCGCTGTTCGAGAGCACGGTTCTGCCTGCTGCGGGAGACCACGACGAAGATCACGGCCAGGACCAGGGCGAGCACCAGGAAGAGCATGCCGCGAGGCTACCGGGAACACGGCAATCCCTTGCCTGCAACGCGATCCGAACAACAAACATGTAGTTCCTCAACGGGGTGCCGAGTTCCGTCGATCGGGTTCCCGAGCCCGGCAACCGTGCATATGGGTTGAGACCTGCAGACGCGCCGACTCGGCAGGGCTGAGACGTGCAGACGCGCCGACTCGGCGAGGCTGAGACGTGCAGACGCGCCGGGTCGACAGGGTCAGGCCGGGGTGAGGACGAGGACGAGGTCGCCGCCCTCGACCTGGCGGGTGCCGTCCAGCGCCAGCCGCGTGACCTTCCCGGTGACGGGCGCGGTGATGGACGCCTCCATCTTCATCGCCTCGATGGTCGCCACCGTCGCGCCGGCCTCGACGGTGTCGCCCTCGCAGACCGCGATCGTGACGACCCCGTCGAAGGGGGCGGCGACGTGGCCCGGGTCGGAGGTGTCGGCGCGCTCGGCCGTCGGGGCGTCCGCGGACACCGACCGGTCGCGGACGCTGACCGGGCGCAGCTGGCCGTTGATCGTGCACATCACCGTGCGGAAGCCGCGCTCGTCGGGCTCGCTGACGGCCTGCAGCCCGAGCAGCAGCCGCTTGCCCTCCTCGAGGTCGACCTCGTGCTCCTCGCCGCGGCGCAGGCCGGAGAGGTAGTCGCGCGTCGGCAGCACAGATATGTCGCCGTACTTCTCGCGGGACTCCGCGAAGGTGGCTGCCGGCCCCGGGAACAGCAGTGCGTTGAGGGTCAGCCGACGGTCGGTGGCGAGGCCCTTTCGCTGGTCCTCGTCGATCTGCGCGACCACGGGCTTCACGGTGCGCCCGGCGAGCGCCTTCGTGCGGAACGGCTCCGGCCAGCCGCCGGGCGGGTCGCCGAGGTCCCCGGAGAGGAACCCGATCACCGAGTCCGGGATGTCGAACCGCTCCGGCTCCGCCTCGAACTCCGCCGGGTCCGCGCCGACCGCGACGAGGTGCAGCGCGAGGTCGCCGACCACCTTGGAGCTCGGGGTCACCTTGACGAGGTTGCCCAGGATCCGGTTCGCCGCGGCGTACATGTCCTCGATCTGCTCGAACTTCTCACCGAGGCCCAGGGAGACCGCCTGCTGGCGCAGGTTCGACAGCTGCCCACCCGGGATCTCGTGGGTGTAGACCCGGCCGGTCGGGGACGCGAGACCGGACTCGAAGGGCGCATAGACCCGCCGGGTGGTCTCCCAGTAGGGCTCCAGGTCGCACACCGCCTCGAGGTCGAGGCCGGTGGCACGGGGGGTGTGGTCGGTGCTCGCGACCAGCGAGGACAGCGCCGGCTGGCTGGTGGTGCCGGACATCGCCGCACAGGCGGCGTCCACGGCGTCCACGCCGGCGTCGACCGCGGCGAGCAGGGTCGCGAGCTGGCCGCCGGGGGTGTCGTGGGTGTGCAGGTGCACCGGCAAGTCAAAGTTCTGCCGTAGCGCTCCCACTAATGTCCGCGCGGCCGGCGCCCGCAGCAGCCCGGCCATGTCCTTGATCGCGAGCACGTGCGCACCGGCGTCGACGATGCGCTCTGCGAGACGCAGGTAGTAGTCGAGGGTGTAGAGCCGCTCGCCGGGGCTGGACAGGTCGCCGGTGTAGCAGAGCGCGACCTCCGCGAGGGTCGTTCCGGTGGCGCGGACCGCCTCGATGGCGGGACGCATCTGCTCG
>JBDTXF010000460.1:0-3208 GCA_040006355.1 Nocardioidaceae bacterium
GAGGTCCCACTTGTTGAAGGCGATCACCAGGGCACGGCCGGCGTCGGCCACCGCGGTGATCGTGCGCAGGTCCTGCTCGGAGATCGGCTGTGACCCGTCCACGACGACCACGCAGACCTCCGCGCGCTCGATGGCGCCGGCGGTGCGCAGGCTCGCGTAGTACTCGTGCCCCGACGCCTCCTTGATGCGGCGGCGGACCCCGGCGGTGTCGATGAAACGCCAGGTGCGACCGCCCAGCTGGACGAGCTCGTCGACCGGGTCGACGGTGGTGCCGGCGACCTCGTCGACGACCGAGCGCTCCTCCTTCGCCAGCTTGTTGAGCAGCGAGGACTTGCCGACGTTCGGGCGTCCGACGAGGGCGACGCGGCGCGGTCCGCCGATCTGGCCGTAGGCCTCGGGCGGGGGGTCAGGCAGCGCCGCCAGGATGGCGTCGAGCATGTCGCCCGAGCCTCGCCCGTGCAGCGCGGAGACGGCGTAGGGCTCCCCCAGGCCGAGGTTCCACAGGCCGTGGGCCTCGGCCTCGGCGCGCTGGTCGTCGACCTTGTTGGCCGCCAGGATCACTGGCTTGCCGGCGCGGCGCAGGATCTTCACGACCGCCTCGTCGACATCGGTGATGCCGACCGTCGCGTCGACCACGAAGAGCACCGCGTCGGCGATGGTCACCGCGACCTCGGCCTGTGCGGCGATCCGCTCGGCGAGACCCCGGGCGTCGGGGTCCCAGCCGCCGGTGTCCACGACGGTGAAGGCCCGGCCGTTCCAGGTGGCGTCGTAGGACACCCGGTCGCGAGTCACGCCGGGGATGTCCTGCACGACGGCCTCGCGGCGACCGATCATCCGGTTGACCAGCGTCGACTTGCCGACGTTGGGCCGGCCGACGACGGCGAGGGTCGGGACCACGGCGGGTCGACCGTCGTAGTCGGTGGGGACCGGGACGGCCGGCTGGTCGGACTGGGCGGGCATGCGGGCTTCCTTAGATGGGCGTCCCGGCGTCGTGGAGGGTCAGCGAGGAGGAGCCGGGCGCTCCTGCCAGTATCCGGAGCCCCGCGCGCGAAGTCGAATCGGCAGCGTGCTAGCGGGCCGTGACCAGCGCCACCACCTGGGCGACCACCTCGTCCAACGTGTACGGCGTGGTGTCGATGTGATGCGCGTCGTCCGCCATGGCGAGCGGGGCGGCCGCCCGGCCGGAGTCGATCCGGTCGCGCCGGATGAGGTCCAGTCGGGTGGACGCCACGTCGGAGCCGGACTGCTCGGCAGCCCGGCGCAGAGCACGTGCATCGGGGTCGGCGGTCAGGTAGACCTTCACGTCCGCGCCGGGCGCGACGACGGTGCCGATGTCGCGCCCCTCGACGACGATGTCCCCGTCGCCGATCGCGACGCGCTGCTCGGTGAGCAGCCGGGAGCGCACCTCGGGCACGGCGCTGACCGCGCTCACCGCGGAGGTGACCGGCTGGCTGCGGATAGGGCCCGCGACGTCGGTGCCGTCCACGGTGATGGTGGGCGCCTGCGGGTCGGTGCCCGAGACCAGCACCGGCCGGTCGGCATGCGCCGCCACGGCGTCGGGGTCCTCGGTGTCCACGCCGTGCTCGAGCATCCACCACGTGATCGCCCGGAACATCGCCCCGGTGTCGAGGTAGCGCAGGCCCAAGGCGGTGGCCACCCCCCGCGAGGTGCTCGACTTGCCCGACCCCGAGGGACCGTCCATCGCCACGACCACGCCCACTGCTTGTCCGCCTCTCGCGCCGACCGTCCCGATGACCGCAGCAGACTACCGGTGGTCCGGGCGAGCAGGCACCGCGCGTTGTGATGCCAGAGACACCTCGGACTACTACGTTGGTCACCACCGGTTCCCGCCACCTCAGGAAGGCACCTCTGCGCGATGCCCGCCTCTGCGTCCCCCCTCGACCGGATCGCCGGCGCTCCGATCTCGTGGGGCGTGTGCGAGGTGCCCGGCTGGGGCTTCCAGCTGTCCCCCGAGCGCGTCCTCTCCGACATGCGCGCCCTGGGTCTGCGGGCCACCGAGTTCGGTCCGGACGGCTTCCTGCCCGACTCCCCCGCCGACAAGGCGTCGGTGCTCGCGGACTACGACCTGCGGGCGGTCGGCGGCTTCCTGCCCGTCGTCCTCCACGACCCGGCGGGCGACCCGATGCCCGAGGTCGACTCGTTCATCGACGCCTGCCTCGCCTCCGGCGCCACCGTCGTCGTGCTGGCCGCCGCCACCGGCGCCGACGGCTACGACCTCCGGCCCGAGCTCGACGACACCCAGTGGAAGACGCTGCTGGCCCACCTCGACCAGATCGCCGACCACGCTCACGACCGCGGGGTCGTCGCGGTCGTGCACCCGCATGTCGGCACGCTGGTCGAGGGGGCAGACGACGTGCAGCGGGTGCTGGCCGGGTCCCACATCGGGCTCTGCATCGACACCGGCCACCTCGTGGCCGCCGGCGCGGACCCCGTCGCGATCACCCTGGCGAACCCCGACCGGGTCGGGCACGTCCACCTCAAGGACGTGGACGCCCGCCGGGCCGCGCGGGTGGTCTCCGGGGAGGTCACGTTCTCCGACGCCGTGGCCGGGGGGATGTGGACCGTGCTCGGGGAGGGCTCGGTCGACGTCTCGGCGATGATCGAGGCGCTCGAGCGCTCGGGCTACACCGGCTGGTACGTCCTGGAGCAGGACCTGATGCTGACCGACGGGGAGCCCACGGGCGAGGGGCCGATCCGCGACGTACGACGCTGCCTGGACTACGTGCTGGCCCGGCTCGCATGACGACCGTGGAGCTGAGGTGACCTCCGTCGACGGCCAGCACGACGACCCCCACGTCGTCCGACACGGCCGGGCTGCCTCGGGGCCGTTCGCCCTCGAGATCACCCCGGAGGGCGCCGGCTGGTCGCACTGCGGCCTGCAGGTGCTCGAGCTCGAACCGGGCGGGGCGGAGACGATCCGGACCGGGGACAGCGAGGTGGTCGTGCTGTCGCTGTCCGGCGGCGCACACGTGTCGGTCGACGACACGACGTACACCCTGGTCGGTCGGGCCGGGGTCTTCGACGGTCCCAGCGACGTGGTCTACGCTCCCCGCGACTCGACGCTGACCGTCGACAGCGAGCGGGGCGGGCGGTTCGCGCTCTGCTCGGCCCGCTGCAGCCGCCGGCTGGCACCCGCCTACCTCCCCCGCGACGAGGTCCCGGTGGAGCTGCGGGGCGCCGGCCAGGC
>JBDTXF010000461.1:0-3203 GCA_040006355.1 Nocardioidaceae bacterium
CGCCGGCCTCGACTGCGGCGCGGACGACTACCTCGGCAAGCCGTTCGCCTTCGGCGAGCTCGCCGCTCGACTGCGGGCACTTCTGCGACGCGGTGAGACCGCCCGGCCGACCATCCTGCGCAACGGGGCCCTGACCCTCGACCCCGCCGGGCACCAGGTCCGTTGGCGCGACCGGCCAGTGGACCTTTCCCCACGCGAGTTCGCGTTGCTCGACTACTTCATGCGCCGACCCGGTGACGTGCTGCGCCGCACCGAGATCCTCGACCACGTCTGGGACTACGCCTACGACGGCACGTCCAACGTGGTCGACGTCTACGTCCGCTACCTGCGCAACCGTCTCGCCGACACAGGGGTGGCGGACGAGGTCATCGAGACGGTCCGCGGCGTCGGCTACCGACTGGCCATCCTGTCGTGAGCCTGGGGCCTTCCTCGCTGCGCAACCGGTTGGTCCTCGGCGCGACCGCGGTCGGGTTGATGTTCGCCGTCGTGTTCGGAGCCACCGCCACCTGGCGCGTCCACCATGCCGAGGACCAGGCGATCCGCGCGGCCCTGCAGACCCGCGTAGAGCTGGCCCGCGACGCCGTCGCCGCAGACGGGTCACTCACCCAGGACGCCGGCAGCCCCAAGACCGACCTCGTCCAAGTGATCGCACCAGACGGAACCACTCGAGCGAGCAGCCCCGCCCTCGCCGACGCCCCCGCTCTGGTCGACGTCGCCCAGGTCCGAGCCTCACCCGCCGGCCTGCAGACGAGCATCGCCCTCCAGCAGCCCGACATCGACCTGGCCCTGCTGGCGGTGCCCCTCCGGGTTGCCGCCAACGGCTCCTCCCCCGGCGGGACCGGCGTGCTCGTCGTGGCCGTCGACGCCGAGGGCTTCAACACGGCGACCACCGACCTTCTGGGTCTCCTGATCGGGGGTCTGGTCGCCGTCGTCCTCGCCATGGCTGCTCTCTCCTGGATCCTCACCGGACGGGCACTGAGCAGCGTGACCCGGCTCACCGAGAGCGCAGAGGCGGTCGAACCGAACGCACTGGCCACCGGACTGCCCGTCCCCCGCCGCGACGCCGAGCTCGCCCGGCTCGTCGGAGCACTCAACCGGATGCTGGACCGGCTGCACACCAGCCACGTCACCGAGCTCGCCTTCGCCGCCGACGCCGGCCACCGGCTCCGCACCCCCGTTGCGACCCTCCGCGCGGAGGCCGAGCTGGCGTTGCGCGAACAAGACCCCGACGAGCTGACCGCAGCCCTCGAGCGCATCGTCCGCGACGCCGACCAGCTCACCTCCATCGTGGACCGCATGCTCGCCCGCAGCAGGGCACGCGGCCATGCACCCGAACCGGTCCTGCTCGCCCTCGACGGAGCAGCACAACGGTGGCGACGCCGGGCCGTGCTCGCCTCCATCGACCTGACCATCGAGATCCACAGCCGCATCACTGCCTCGACCCGCTGCGCCGAGCTGGTCGAGGTCATCGAACCCCTTCTCGACAACGCCTTCCGCTTTGCCCCCGCCGACGGATCGATCCACATCGACGCAGGCATCCGAGAGGAAACCCCCAGCCGTCTCGTCGTCGACATCTCGAACACCGGCCCGGGGGTCTGCTCCGACATCGCACCCCACTTGTTCGATGCCTGGATCAGCACCCGCGACGCCAGCACCGCTGGAGGCCTCGGACTGTGGCTGGCCCGCGAGACCGCACGAGACCTCGGCGGAGACGTCAGCCTGATGGACGGTGGTCCAGGAGCCACCGTCTTCCGTGTCGAGCTGCCCACCAGCACAGGCGGATGACCGCGACGAACTCGTTCGGGTCATCGGCGCCCTCACCGGGGCACACCTCGTAGAAGATCCGGCAGCTTCCTCTTCGCGGTTGCCGCGATGCGGATCCGGCACTGCTGTGCACAGTCCGTCGGCATCAACGTTCAGGTCCTCGTCAGGCGGACACCCGCACGATGTGCCCATGACGACTTCGCAGCTGACTCGCCATCAGCAGATGCTCAACAAGGTCCCCGAGATCACCGTCTACTTCTGGTTGATCAAGATCCTCTGCACCACTGTGGGGGAGAGCTTCGCGGACTACATCAACGAGACTCTCGGATTCGGCCTGACCAACACGACCCTGGTGTTCTCGGTGGCGTTGGTCGTGGTCCTCGTCGTCCAGTTCCGGCTGAATCGCTACGTTCCGGGGGTCTACTGGCTGGCCGTCGTGCTGATCAGCGTGGTCGGCACTCTGCTCACCGACAACCTGACCGACGGCCAAGGCGTGCCACTGTGGATCAGCTCGACCGTCTTCGCGGTCCTGCTCGCGGCGGTCTTCGGCATCTGGTACGCCCGGGAGCGCACCTTGTCGATCCACACGATCGTCACCACCCCCCGTGAGGGCTGGTACTGGCTGACGGTCCTGGTGACCTTCGCGCTGGGCACGGCCGTCGGGGACTGGACCCTGGAGCTGACAGGCTGGTCGCCAGGGGTCTCGGTGCTGCTGCCCCTGGGGCTGATCCTCGCGGTGCTCGGATCGTGGCGGCTCGGTGCGGGACCGGTCCTCTGCTTCTGGCTCGCCTACATCCTGACCCGCCCGCTGGGGGCCAACATCGGTGACTTCCTGGCGTCGCCCAAGACCGACGGCGGGCTGGGGCTGGGCACCCTCGGGACGAGCGTGCTGTTCCTCGGAACCATCCTCGCGGTGGTGGTCTACCTGACGAAGACCCACAAGGACCGCACCGAGCTGGTCGAAGCCGACCGGCCCTGACCAGCATCACCACCCACACCAGGAGATCCTCATGTCGGATGACGTCATCGCGCGGATCCTGGTCGTCACCGACCAGGCCGATCCGCCCACGGCCCTGCTCAACGCCGTGGAGCATCGAGCCCTGATCGGGGCCGCTCAGTTCCGGGTGGTGGTGCTGAACCCGGCGCGTGCCGAGCTGCATCCGCTGCACCCTGAGCGTCATGACCTCGCCCGCGCGGCAGAGGAGGTCCTGCACCGTGCGTCGCCTCTCCTGGAGAGTGCCGCCGGCGGTCGTGTGATCGGGTCGGTATCGATCCGGCACGACCCGATGGACGCCATCGAGGAGACGATCAACAACGAGCCGATCGACGAGATCATCTTGTCGGTCCCCACGCACGCGCTGGCCACCCGGCTTCACCAAGATCTTCCACACCGCCTGAAGCACCTCGGACTGCCGGTCACGACCGTCCCCCGCGACACG
>JBDTXF010000462.1:0-3159 GCA_040006355.1 Nocardioidaceae bacterium
ACGACGTCGTGGGGCAGCTGCCTGGGCTCACTCATGCGGCGACCCTAGCCCGCGGGCTAGGGTCGCCCGGTGCCCGCCCAGCTCTCCGGTCTCGTGACCCGGCTCCGCGCCGCCGGCTGCGTCTTCGCCGAGGACGAGGCCGCCCTGCTCGAGGAAGAGGCCGGCACCACCGACGAGCTCGAGGCGATGGTCCGGCGTCGAGTCGCCGGCGAGCCGCTGGAGCAGATCCTGGGCTGGGCGGAGTTCTGCGGACTACGGGTCGTCGTCGAGCCTGGCGTCTTCGTGCCCAGGCGCCGCACCGAGCTGATGGTGACCGAGGCAGTGCGTCTGGTGCCGCCGACCGGGGTCCCGGTGGTCGTGGACCTCTGCTGCGGGTCGGGTGCCGTCGGGGCGGCGATAGCTGCCGCACTCGGCGCCGTGGAGATGTACGCCGCGGACCTCGACCCCGCCGCCGTGCGCTGCGCGAGACGCAACCTGGACCCCGCCCGGGTGTTCGAGGGCGATCTTTTCGACGCGCTGCCGTCCTCGCTGCGGGGGCGGGTGGACGTGCTGGCTGTGAACACGCCGTACGTCCCCTCCGACGCCATCGCCACCATGCCTCCCGAGGCCCGCAACCACGAGCCCGCCCTCGCGCTCGACGGGGGTGTGGACGGGCTCACGGTGGCATGTCGCGTCGCGGCCGGGGCGCCGGACTGGCTGCGGGCCGGGGGAGCGGTGCTCGTCGAGACGAGCCGCACCCAGGCCACCGTCCTCGCCGAGGTGTTCGCCTCCCACGGCCTCGCCGCTCGCGTCGCCACGTCGGAGGACCTCGACGCCACCCTCGTGATCGGAGCCACATGACGACGACAGCACACCGGGTGGCACCGGTCGACGTGCGCGACCAGGACGCCGCGCGCGGCGGGTCGATCCTCGACATCGCCTCGAGGTCCGGGCACATCGTCAACCGCGGCATGTTGCCGCACGCCGGGAACTCGGCGGCCAAGGCCGACGTGGTCTACCTGACCCGCGCGCTCGGTGTCGAGTGGGCCGGCGCGGGAGCGTCGTTCGTGACCGCCACCGACCTGCTGGTGGACGGCGGGCTCACGGCCTGGTGGGGCTCAGTCGTCGATGCCGCGCGCCATCAGCGCCTCACCGAGGGCGTCGGCGTGACGCAGCGAGCGGACGATCAGCGGGACGGCGAACGCCCGCGGGCTGGCGGTCAGGCCACGTGCCCGCTGGGCGTCGCGGACCTCGTCGGCCAGGCCGATCACGACCGGCACGCACCTGATCCCGAGGGCGATCATCAGCCCGACCCGCTCGGGGTCGACGCGGACCACCTGCAGCGGGCGGCAGCCCCGCACCACGGCGTCGACCAGGTCCGTGGTGCGCGTCGTCAGGGTGACCAAGGCGGCGAGCAGGAGCAGGACGGCCAGCACGCCGACCACGACGAAGGCCCGCTCCCAGCCGTTGACGATGACGTGGAAGAGCGCCGTGAGGCCGCCGAGCCACACCAGCGGGCGCAGCTGCCGGCCGAGGACGCGCAGGGACAGACCGGCTGCGGCGTACATCACGAGCACGATGCCGAGGGCGACGGCCACCTGCCAGGGCCGGCGCAGGAACACCGAGGAGACGCCCGCTGCGACCATCGTCAGCAGCTTGACCCCGGCCGGAAGACGGTGCACGACCGACGAGCCCGGCAGGTAGAGACCGAGAGGGTTCACGCCATCAGCCTGCGGTAGTGCCGCACGGCGACCTCCGGCAGGTCGTCGCAGACCACCCGGCCCTCGTCGAAGACCAGCACCCGGTCGAAGCCCTCGAGCAGGTCGAGGTGGTGGGTCACCAGCAGCACCTGCTCCTCCAGCGCGGCCACCGCCGCGGCGATGCTCCGGGCGTTCCGCAGGTCGAGCAGCGTGGTCGGCTCGTCCATCACCAGCAGCGCCGGCTCGGTGACCATCACCGACGCCAGCGCGAGCATCTGCTTCTGCCCCCCCGAGAGCAGGTGCGCGGGGTGGTCGGCGTGGCCTGTCAGACCGTACGCCGCGAGTGTCGCCTCCACGCGTGCCCGGACCTCGGTCCTGGACAGGCCCCGGCGACGCAGCCCGAAGGCGACGTCCTCGGCGACCGTCGGCATCACGATCTGGGCGTCGGGGTCGGTGAAGCAGAACCCCACCTTGCGGCGTACGGCGCGCCCCTCGGTGCGGGTGCTCAGCCCGTCCACACGGACCTGCCCCTCGGTCGGGACGACCAGCCCGTTGAGCAGGCGAGCGAACGTGGACTTGCCCGAGCCGTTGGCGCCCACCACACCGACCCGCCGCTCGCGCAGGTCGACGTCGACGTCGACGAGCACCGGCCGCTCGCCATAGCGATGGCTGACCCCGCGAACCTCGATCAGCGGCACCGCTCCACCACCATCGCCACGCCCTGACCGCCGCCGACCGAGATCCCGGCGAGCCCGAAGCGCCCGCCGTCGGCACGCACCAGCTGGGAGAACAGCCGCACCACCAGGACGGCGCCCGAGGCCCCCCACGGATGGCCCAGGGCGAGTGCCCCGCCCTCGACGCAGACCCGGTCCGGATCGAGGGACAGCGCGTCGCAGCAGGCCAGGACCTGTCCGGCGAAGGCCTCGTTGAGCTCGACCACGTCCATCTCGGCCAGTGTCCGACCCGCTCGCTCCAGAGCCGCCTCGACGGCGGGCACCAGCCCGAGCCCGGGCAGGCGCGGGTCGACGCCCGTGGTCGCCGTGGCCAGCACCCGCAGGCCCGGGACGTCGAGACGACGGTGCGTCGCGGCGTCGACGAGGGCGACCGCCGCGGCACCGTCGTTGACCCCGCACGAGCTTCCCGCCGTGACGGTGCCCCCGTCCTCGGCCGGCCGGTACGCCGGACGAAGCCGGGCCAGCCGCGCGACGTCGAGCCCGGCGCGGGGCCGCTCGTCACGACGTACGCCGGCCAGCGGCACCACTTCGGCGTCGAAGCCTCCGGCCTCACGCACCCGCACCGCGAGGGCGTGCGAGCGGGCCGCGTAGGCGTCCTGCCGGGATCGAGACACCCCGGCCCTCTCCGCGAGCAGGTCGGCGGCCCAGCCCATGTCCGGGTCGCCCAGTGCCGGGGGTGCGAACGGGGCCCGCTCGTAGGGCACCGGGGGGTGACCCCGCCACGACCGCAGCGGAGCCGTGGAGGC
>JBDTXF010000463.1:0-3150 GCA_040006355.1 Nocardioidaceae bacterium
ACTTGCTGAGCACGTCGTGGATGCCCGCGCACTCGAGCACGGCGCGCACCGGGCCACCTGCGATCACACCGGTACCGGGAGCAGCGGGGCGCAGGAGGACCACACCCGCGGCCTTCTCACCCTGCACCGGGTGCGGGATCGTGCCCTGGCTCCGTGGGACCCGGAAGAAGTTCTTCTTGGCCTCCTCGACGCCCTTGGCGATCGCCGCGGGAACCTCCTTGGCCTTGCCGTAGCCGACTCCGACCATGCCGTCGCCGTCACCGACGATCACGAGGGCGGTGAAGCTGAAGCGACGCCCACCCTTCACGACCTTGGAGACACGGTTGATCGCGACGACACGCTCGATGTAGGCGGTCTTGTCCGCACCCTGGCCACCGCGGCTGTTGTCACGGTTTCCGCGACCGGAACCCGATCCGCCACCGGCACCGGAACGGCGCTGTTGTCCGCTCATGTTCGAACTACCTTCCTTCTTGAGTATCTCTTCGCGATCAGAACGCGAGGCCGCCCTCACGGGCGGCTTCGGCGAGAGCGGCAACGCGCCCGTGGTACTTGTTCCCGGCCCGGTCGAACACGGCCGAGGTGACTCCTGCCGCCTGGGCACGCGTGGCGACGAGCTCGCCGACCTTGCGTGCCTTCGCGGACTTGTCACCCTCGACGTTGCGTACGTCGGGCTCCATCGTCGATGCCGACGCCAGGGTGCGGCCGACGAGGTCGTCCACCACCTGCACGCTGATGTGCTTCGACGATCGGGTGACGACCAGACGCGGGCGCTCCGCCGTGCCGGAGACCTTCTTGCGGCCCCGGACCTGACGACGCAGCCGCGAGGCGACGCGGGCGCTCGTGTGCTTGCCGGACTTGAGTGCGATAGCCATCGTCACTTACCAGCCTTTCCGACCTTGCGACGAATCTGCTCTCCCGCGTACCGCACGCCCTTGCCCTTGTAGGGCTCCGGCTTGCGCAGCTTGCGGATGTTGGCAGCGACCTCGCCGACCAGTTGCTTGTCGATCCCCTGGACGCCGAGCCGGGTGGGCCCGTCGACCGTGAACGCGATGCCGTCCGGGGCGTTGAATGTGATGACGTGGGAGTAGCCCAGCTGGAACTCCAGCTGCGTGGGGCCCTTGGACAGGACCCGGTAGCCCACGCCGACGATCTCGAGCTTCTTCTCATAGCCCTCGGTCACGCCCTGCACCATGTTGGCGATGAGCGTGCGGGACAGTCCGTGCAGCGACTTGCTCTCACGCTCGTCGTTGGGCCGGACCACCTCGATGACGCCGTCCTCACCACGGGTGACCGTGATCGGGGCGGCGACGTGGTGGCTCAGGGTCCCCTTGGGGCCCTTCACGGTGACCAGGCGGTCCTCGACGGCGACGTCGACGCCCGACGGGACCGTGATGGGGAGCTTGCCAATGCGCGACATGCTTGTGCTCTGCCTTTCTCTGGTCTCGACGGTCTTCGACTACCAGACGTAGGCGAGGACTTCCCCACCTACGCCCTTCTTGTGCGCCTGACGGTCGGTCAGCAGGCCGGTGCTGGTCGAGATGATCGCGACCCCGAGGCCACCGAGCACCTTCGGCAGGCCGGTGTGCTTGGCGTAGACGCGCAGGCCGGGCTTGGAGATGCGGCGGACGCCGGCGATCGAGCGCTCGCGGTTCTGGCCGTACTTCAGGGTCAGCGCAAGCACCTTGCCGACCGTCTGCGAGGAGCCCTCTGCAGGGTCCTCGACGGCCCAGGAGGTGATGTAGCCCTCCTGCTGCAGGATCTCCGCGACCCCGGCCTTGAGCTTGCTGTAGGGCATCGACACGTCGTCGTGGTAGGCCTGGTTGGCGTTGCGCAGACGGGTGAGCATGTCTGCGATCGGGTCAGTCATCGTCATGGCCGTGAGGCCCTTTCCCATCGTGGTTTCACCGGCAAGCACGCTTCCCGGGTGACCTTCGATGTTCTCATGTTGGTGGTTCCTTATCGACCGAGGGTGGCCCCGGTCGGGGTACACGGGGACGGAGCCCCCGTGCTGGTGCTACCAGCTGCTCTTGGTCACACCGGGCAGCTCGCCGCGGTGCGCCATCTCCCGCAGGCAGATCCGGCACAGGCCGAACTTGCGGTAGACGGACTTGGGTCGTCCGCAGCGCTGGCAGCGGGTGTAGCCGCGCACCTTGAACTTCGGCTTGCGTGCTGCCTTGACCTTGAGGGATGTCTTGGCCATCGGGTCACTGCTCCTTGAAGGGGAACCCGAGCTGCTTGAGCAGCGCGCGACCCTCGTCGTCGTTCGTAGCGGTGGTCACGACCGTGATGTCCATGCCCCGCGAGCGGTCGACCTTGTCCTGGTCGATCTCGTGGAACATGACCTGCTCGGTCAGACCGAAGGTGTAGTTGCCGCGTCCGTCGAACTGACGGGGCGACAGGCCACGGAAGTCACGGATGCGGGGCAGGGCCAGCGAGAGCAGCCGGTCCATGAACTCCCACATGCGGTCGCCGCGCAGTGTGACGTGCGCGCCGATCGGCATCCCCTCACGCAGCTTGAACTGGGCGATCGACTTGCGGGCCTTGGTGACCTGCGGCTTCTGACCGGTGATGGCGGTCAGGTCGCGCACCGCACCCTCGATCAGCTTGGAGTCACGAGCCGCCTCGCCGACACCCATGTTGACGACGACCTTGGTCAGGCCGGGGACCGTCATGATGTTGGTGTAGTGGAACTGCTCCTGGAGAGCCGGGACGATCTCCTCGCGGTAGCGGGTCTGCAGGCGCGGACGCTCTGCGGAGACCGTCGAGGTGTCCTCGTTGCTGGTGGTGGTCATCAGATCTCCTCACCGGACTTGCGAGCGACGCGGGTGCTGCGCAGCGCCGGGTACGTCGAGCCGTCGGCGCGACGCTTCTCGACCTCGTCGCGGCGGTAGCCGACCCGGGTCGTCACCTTGCCCTTGCCGGCCTTGCCGTCGTCGTCCTTGGGAGCGTCGACGAGCAGCATCACGTTGGACACGTGGATGGCTGCCTCCTGGGTGATGATCCCGCCGGTGGTGCCGGCGCGACCGCCCTGGTTGACGACCTTGGTGTGCCGCTTGACCCGGTTGACGCCCTCGACGATCACCCGCTGCTCCTCGCGGAGCACCTGGATGACCTTGCCCTCGGCACCCTTGTCCTTGCCTGCGATCACCT
>JBDTXF010000464.1:0-3147 GCA_040006355.1 Nocardioidaceae bacterium
GCTCGGATTGGCGGACACCGAGCCAGTGTCATGACATCCGGGTGACGGCGTCAATGCCTGCTCATGAAAAGGTTCGACTTCAAACCTTTTTGCTTCCCAGGTCTGGACGCTCCGCGCCGGGCGACGCTAGTTTGAGCCGACCTCGCCACCCGTGTGATCAGGCAACCGGAGCAGACCATGACCGATTCGTCCGAACTGTCCGCTGACGAGCAGATGCTCGCCAAGCTCGGCTACTCCCAGGAGCTGGACCGTTCCTGGTCGGGCTTCTCGAACTTCGCCATCTCGTTCTCGATCATCTCGATCCTGGCCGGCTGCTTCACCACCTTCGGGCAGGCGTGGAACAACGGCGGCCCGGTGGCGATCTCCTGGGGCTGGCCGATCATCGCCTCCCTCATCTTGGTCATCGGCCTGACCATGTCCGAGCTCGTGTCGGCGTACCCCACCTCGGGCGGCATCTACTGGTGGGCCTCGAAGATGGGCGGCCCCGCGGCAGGCTTCTTCACCGGCTGGCTCAACCTGATCGGGCTCCTCGCGGTGACCGCCTCGGTGGCCTACGGCGCCGCGACCTTCTTCGACCTCACCCTGAGCACCCTGAGCAGCGGGTACGCCGACGGCTACAGCCTCGGCCGCGTGTTCGTCACGTTCCTGGTGATCATGGCGCTGGCCGCCCTGCTGAACATCTTCGGTGGCCACCTGATGGCGATCATCAACAACATCTCGGTGTGGTGGCACGTGGTGGGCGTCGCGGTCATCGTGCTGATCCTGCTGTTCATCCCGAACAACCACGAGAGCTTCAGCTTCGTCTTCACCGAGCACATCAACAACTCCGGCTTCGGCGCGGGCACCAGCTCGGGCAAGACCTACTGGTTCCTGGTGCTGCCGCTCGGCTTCCTGCTCACGCAGTACACGATCACCGGGTACGACGCCTCCGCCCACCTCTCGGAGGAGACGGCGTCGGCCTCGAACGCCGCCGCGAAGGGCATCTGGCAGTCGATCCTCTACTCCGCCATCGGCGGCTGGATCCTGCTGCTGGCGTTCCTGTTCGCCGTGCAGGACCCGAGCAAGATCACCGAGGGGATCAACGCCGGCGGCACCGCGGTCGACCTGATCTTCGGCCAGTCGGTGGGGCAGGGCTGGCACGTGCTGATCCTCTTCATCTCGACCGCCGGCCAGCTGTTCTGTGCCGCGGCCTGCCTGACCAGCGCGTCCCGGATGACCTTCGCCTTCAGCCGCGACGGCGCCATCCCCGGCTCGCGACTCTGGTCCAAGGTCTCGGGCAGCAAGGTGCCTGCCAACGCCGTGCTGTTCGTGGCGGTGATCGGGATCGTGATCACCCTGCCGGCCCTGCTCAAGGTCAACATCGGCACCCCGAAGGCGCCGATCATCGTCCCGACCGCGTTCTACGCCGTCGTCTCGGTGGCGGTCATCGGGCTCTACCTCGCCTTCGCGATCCCGATCTTCCTGCGCTGGCGCCAGGGCTCGGCGTTCGAGGCGGGCTCATGGAACCTGGGCAACAAGTACAAGTGGATGAACCCGCTCGCGGTGGCCGAGATCGTGGTCATCTCGATCTACTTCATCCTCCCGACCGTGCCCGCCGGCGCTCCCTGGAACTCCGACTTCCGCTGGAAGTTCGTGAACTATGCGCCCATCCTGACCTTCGGGACCCTGATCGTGCTGGCGGTCTGGTGGTTCGCCTCGGCGAAGAAGTGGTTCACCGGGCCCAAGCACACCATCGACACGGACGTCATGTCGGCCTTCGAGGACTGACTCCCGCCGTGCCGGGGACCGACGACGGGCTGGAGGCCCTGCTGGACCGGATCCCGGTGCTGCAAGGCGTCGGTCGCACCGTGGCGGAGCTGCCCGGCGGTCTCACCAACCAGAACCTCCGGGTCACCACCGCGCACGGCGACTACGTCGTACGACGCTTCCGGGGCGACCCGGAGCTGCTCGTCATCGACCGCGACGCCGAGCACGCCAACACCGTGGCGGCCGCGGCGGCAGGGGTCGGCGCTCCCGTGGTGGACTACCGACCCGACCTCGGCGTGCTGGTGATCGGCTACCTGGACGGCACGACCCTCGACAACGACTCGTTCTCCGCACCCGGCGTGGTGGAGCGGGTCGCCGCCACGGTCCGACGCCTGCACGAGGGGCCGCGGTTCACCGGCGACTTCGACATGTTCAGCCGCCAGCGGCGCTACCTCGTGACCGTGCGGGAGCAGGGCCTTCCGCTCTTCGAGGGCTACCGCGACCTCGACGAGCACTTCCGCCGGGTCGAGGCCGCGCTGTCCGTGCGTGCCGGTGCGACGGTGCCCTGCAACAACGACCTGCTGGCCGGCAACGTCGTCGACGACGGCGAGCGGCTGTGGCTGATCGACTACGAGTACGCCGGCAACAACGACGCCTGCTTCGAGCTCGGCAACACCTGCACCGAGTGCGACCTCGACGACGACCAGGTCGAGGCACTGGTGGCGGCGTACTTCGGCCGGTCCTCGCCCGGCCGGCTCGCCCGGGTGCGCCTGCAGGCGCTGGTCTCGGCCTACGGCTGGGCGCTGTGGGGCGCGATCCAGGCGACCGCCAGCGACCTCGACCACGACTTCGAAGGCTGGGGCCGCGAGCGCTTCGAGAAGGCGGCGCGAGGGTTCACCTCCGCCGGCTTCGGCGGCCTGCTGGAGGCGGCGACACGTGCCGACTGAGCTCCCCTCCCGCGCCCGGGTGGTGATCGTCGGCGGTGGGGTGATCGGGACCAGCACGGCCTACCACCTCGCTGCGCTGGGCTGGACCGACGTGGTGCTGCTGGAGCAGGGCACGCTGTCGTGCGGCACGACCTGGCACGCCGCGGGGCTGGTCGGCCAGCTGCGGGCCTCGGAGAGCGGCACCCGGCTGGTGCAGTACAGCGGCGAGCTCTACGCCCGACTCGAGGCGGAGACCGGGCTGTCGGCCGGCTACCGGCAGTGCGGTGGGGTGATCGTGGCCCGCACCGAGGAGCGGATGACCCAGCTGCGGCGCACCGCGGCGACCGCAGAGGCGTTCGGTCTGGAGTGCTCGATGATGACGCCCACCGACGCCCTCGAGCGCTGGCCCGTGATGGCCGTCGACGACCTGCTCGGCGCGATCTGGCTGCCCGGCGACGGCAAGGCCAACCCGACC
>JBDTXF010000465.1:0-3144 GCA_040006355.1 Nocardioidaceae bacterium
CTGGTGCTGGCCGACGAGCCCACCGGTGCCCTCGACCGAGCCCACGCCCACGAGGTCGCACTCGCCCTCCGAGACGGCGTGGCGGCCACCGGAGGAGCCCTGGTCCTCGCCACCCATGATCCCGAGCTCGCCGCCATGTTCGACCAACAGCTCGCCGTGGTCGACGGCTGTATCACCGACACGGTGACGTCCCGATGAGAACCACCCGATGGTTGACCGGACTGATCCGGCGCCGTCCCCTCGAGCTGCTCGTTGCCGCGGTCAGCATCGCCCTCACGGTCGCCTTCGTCGCCTCGCTGGGTGCCTTCGTGGCCCAGAGCCACGCCGCCCTCACCGTCCGGGCAGCTCGCTCGGTGCCCGTCGACTGGCAGGTCCAGGTCACCCCACAGGGCAATGTCACGAACGTCGCGAACGACGTACGACGCCTGAGCGATGTCCGGGCGGTCGAACAGGTGTCGTACGCCCACGTGCGATCCCTGCAGTCAACCGGTGCGCAGGGAGCCCGCAGCACCGGTGCGGCCTATGTCGTGTCGGTCTCGCCCGCCTACGCCACCGCCTTCCCGGGTGAGCTGCGCCACCTGCTGGGGAAGACGACGGGATCGATGCTCTTCCAGCAGACGGCCGCGAACCTCGCCGTCGAACCCGGCGGAGGTGTCTCCGTCCGGTCCGCCTCGGGCCTGCGGTCGGTGACTGTCGACGGCATCGTCGACATGCCCGCCGAGGACTCCTTCTTCCAAGTCGTCGGGCTCGCCCCGGGTGCCGGGGTCAGCGCTCCACCCGACAACGTGCTCCTGGTGTCGCCGACCGTGTTCAGGTCCGTCATCGGCTCCACCACCGTCGTCCACCAGCTCCACGTCGGGTTCACCCACGGTGGCCTGCCCGCCGACCCGCAGACCGCCGCGATCGCGGTGCAAGGCCGGGCCAACCACTTCCAGGCCGCGGTCGCCGGCGGTGCGCTGGTCGGGGACAACCTCGGAACCGCGCTGACCCTGGCCGGGGAGGACGCGCGCTACGCGAACCTGCTGTTCCTGCTGCTCGGGCTCCCGGGCCTCGCCCTGGCGGCTGTCGTGGCCGGCCTCGTCGTGGCGCTGCGCTCCGACCGGCGTCGTCGTGAGATCGCGCTGTTGCGCCTCAGGGGCGCCTCGATCCCCCAGGTCGTCCGGATGGTCGCTGCGGAGTCTGTGGTCATCGCAGCGGTCGGGGCTGTGCTCGGGGTCCCGCTCGCGATGCTGGCCATCCGGCTCGCGCTGCCGAGCGGAACCGCCCTGGCGTTCGGTTGGGCGATGGCCGCAATCGTCGGCGGCCTGGTGCTGGCGCTCACCACCCAGGCCGGGCCCGTCTTACAGCGTGCCTTGGGTCGTGACCGCACCGGGGTGGCAGCCGAGGTGTCGCGAGGTGCGCGCACCGGGACCCCGTGGCCCCTGAAGGCAGGACTGGACGTCATCTTCCTCGCCGGCGCCACCCTGTCCTTCGCCCTGACCGCCCGCAGCGGCTACCAGGTGGTTCTCGCCCCCGAGGGCATCCCGCAGACCCAGGTCAACTACGCGGCGCTCGCCGGCCCCGCACTGGCTTGGCCGGGGTTGGCGCTCCTGGTCTGGCGGATCACGTCCTGGGTCACCAGCCGACGTACCGGCCGCTGGGCCCGAGGCGGCCCCGGTCGTGCACCCGAGCTCGAGGCCGCGGCCCTGCGGCAACGCCGGCGAGTGATCGCGCGTGGCGCGGCCGGACTGGCCGTCGCCGTGGGCCTGGCGGTCTCCACCGCCATCTTCACCTACGACGCCCAGTCACGACTCGATGTCGCCCTCACCGTGGGCAGTGACGTGGCAGTCGTGGAACCGTCCGGATCATCGGTCGGACCGCGGGCGGCCGACGGGCTTGCGAAGGCGACCGGCGTCCGGGCGGTCGAGCCGCTTCAGCACCGCTTCGGCTACGTCGGACCCGACCTGCAGGACCTCTACGGCGTGCAGGCCAGCAGCTTCGCGCGGGTGGCGCCACTGCAGGACGCGTTCGTTCCGGGCAGCACGATCCACCAGACCCTCGCCGCCCTACAGCGCACCCCTGACGGAGTGCTGCTCTCCGCCGAGACACTGCACGACTACCAGCTGCACCCCGGCGACCTGATCCGGATCCGGCTGCAGACCGGCTCGGATCACGCCTACCGTCCGGTGGACTTCCACGTCCTGGGCCAGGTCACCGAGTGGCCTACCGCCCCCAAGGACAGCTTCATCGTGGCCAACGCCGACTACCTGACCCAGCAGACCGGCTCCCACGCCGTCGGCACCTTCCTGGTCTCGACCAGAACGCCGGGCGCCACCGCAACCGCACTCCGGTCCCAGCTGTCCGGCACCGGCACCGGCGCACGGGTGCAGGACACCTCCTCGGCCGGGTCGCAGGTCACCAGTGCCTCAGGGCTTGCGGGCACCGACCTCTCGGGGTTGTCCCGACTCGAGCTCGGGTTCGGGGTCCTGCTCGCTCTCGCCTGCTCCGGGCTGGCACTGCTCGGCGGCATCGTCGAACGACGCCGGGCACTCGTGCTGCTTGCGGCGCTGGGAGCCACTCCGCGCCAGCGCGGACGCTTCTTGGCCAGCGAGGCACGGGCCATGGTCGTCGCCGGTGTGCTCGGCGGCGCCGTGGTCGGAACCACGATCGCCTACCTGCTCGTGAAGGTGCTGACCGGGATCTTCGACCCCGCCCCCGCGGCCGCCACCGTCCCGTGGGGCTACCTGGCCTTCCTGCTCGCCGTCGTGGCAGGGACGACCGTGCTGGTCGTGTCGGTAGTCGGCCGACTGGTCGCCCACGCCGGCCCTAGCGAGCTGCGCGACCTGTGAGACCCCGGAGGCCAGCGCGGGCACTAGCCTCGAGCCAGGAGGACCCAGTGTGAAGGTCTTGGTGATCGAGGACGACCTGAGGATGGCCGGCCTCCTGCGACGGGGCCTCGCCCAGGAGGGCTGGGCGGTCGACGTCGCCGGCGACGCGGTCGACGCCCGCCATGCCGTGGCCAGCACGCCGTACGACGTCATCGTCTGCGACGTCGGCCTCCCCGGCCCCGGCTCCGGCCTCGACTGGTGCCGCTGGTTCCGGACCGAGGGTCACTCGACTCCCGTGTTGATGCTGACCGCGCGCACCGGCGTGGAGGACCGCATC